>JALNVT010000204.1 GCA_023231265.1 Sphaerochaetaceae bacterium | reverse complement strand
TCAAAACCACAAGATGAGAGATATTCTTTCATATCAGAAAAGGTATCATCATATGTTTTGTCTGAAAAAGCCTCTACATATGTTGTTATCTGTGGTTGTGTGTTTGACCCTCTTATTAGCCAGAATCCATCAGGACATTCAACTCTCACACCATCGATAGAATTATATTCTCTTTGGTTTGTTTTCAACATTTTTTTGAGCTTCTCAACAAGGATCTCTCTATCATCTTTTCTCATATTCAAACGAACCTCACCTTTTGTAAAGACATAAGGTATCTTGCATATTTGATAATCAAGGGTTGTTTTTGTTTTGCTATATAGAAGATTCAATAGTTTCAATGCAGCATATGCTCCATCATCTTCCCAATTGTTCTCTTTATAAAATATATGCCCACTGGTCTCACCAGCAAATCCAATATCATCGGCAACAGCTTTCATCTTCTGGAATGTATGACCAACTTTCCACATAACAGGAATTCCACCTGCTTCTTTTATCTCCTGATAAAAGACCTTACTTGCTTTCACCTCACTCATGACCTCTGATCCAGGATGATCTGATAGATAGTCCTTTGCCAAAATCAAAAGTAGTTGGTCACCTGTTACATAGCAACCACAGCTTGTGATGCAACTGAGACGATCTCCATCTCCATCAAAAGCAATACCTAAATCAGCAGAATGTTCAATCACTGCATCTTTTAACATCTGCAAATTTATTTCCTTGCTTGTATCTGGTTCATGGCATGAGAATGTTCCATCAACTTCATCACAGATGATGGTATGTTTCCCTGGTAATCTTCTAATTAGTGATGATAGCATGAACGCTGAGGCACCATTTGAAGCATCCCAAACAATATTTGAATTCTTCAAACAATCAATATTCAACCCATCAAGAAGATGCTCAATGTAATAATCTTTTATCTCAAACTTGGAAAGGATGCCCAATCCATCAGCCATCTCAAACTCATCATTTTTTACTATCTCATATATTTGATTTATGTACTCCTGTGAGAAAACTTCATTTTTTAAAACAAATTTGCAACCATTGTAGTTAGATGGATTGTGACTTGCACTTATCATGCAGCATCCATCAGTATTCAATAAAGATTGTGAAAAATATAATGCCGGAGTGCTAACAAATCCAAGGTCAATGACATCAATATTGCTCTCCAACAATCCTTTTATAAGAGTTTCCTGAAGTGATGGAGAAGACAATCTTCCATCACGCCCAACACTGCAAACTTTCATGTTTTTTCTTGCAAGAATTGTTGCAAATGCCTTACCAATATAATAAAAATCCTTTTCAGATAATTCTTCTTTATATATTCCTCTTATATCACATGCTTTTAATATTTCTTTGTTAATTATATATCCCATCAATGTCTCCATTATAAAGTGAAATGATGATCATACAAACTAGTTTCAAATTCTTAAATAACCTTTTATATTGTTGAAACCATAGTTTTGCAAATTCGATTCCGATATGGATTCTTCCATTGTATTCAAGAGTCCCTTGGAAAAGAAAAAATGCTATCTCATGAAGATTTTACATTCTACCAATTTATCTTATTGAAACTGATTCAGTTATATTTCCCTTCTTCTACAGTCTTAGGGAGAAGATACCATTTGTCAAGAAACTTCATAAAAAGAGCTATAATAGTTTTAAATCATCCTTCATCAATGAAAAAACAGTCTCCTAAAAAAGGAGACTGCAATTAGTAAATTATTATTAACTGTATATTCTTAAAATTAAATATCAAGAGCCTTTTTAACTTCATCAGAATATGAAGGGATTGCACCTGATTGTGTTACAACATAATCTGCCAATAAAGAACCTCTTTTTAAAGATTCTGCTAAAGAATCCTTATTGAAATATGAGTTGAGGAATCCTGCAGAAAAACTATCACCAGCTCCAACAGTATCAACAACTTTTACATCATTGATTCCTTGATTCAATACAACATCACCACTGTACAAAGTGGTTCCAAGTTTGCCTTTGGTTACAAGAACAATTTCTATATTATATTCTTTCTGAAGTTTTGCAACTACAGTTGGTTCTGCCTCATCACATCCGATGATTTCAGCAACAATTGGTACCTCTTCATCGTTAATTTTCAAAATATTGCATTTCTCAAAACCATACTTAATAAAATCGTTCTGATAGTATTTTTTTCTTATATTGATATCAAAAAATTTAATTGCCTTATTATCTTTATCAAGAATGCTTTTCAATACCTCAACATTGTGATCATTTCTTTGAGATAGAGATCCAAAATAAAAAACATCACAATCATCAATGTTATAATCTTTCATAGGTATGTTATCAAAAGCATTATCTTTATTGAAATCGTAAGTTGGAATACCTTTTGATGTGAGCGATACATTAGCCACACCTGTTTCTTTATCAACGATGGAAATATACTTTGTATCAACATTGATACTTTTAATACCTTCCAATGCCTCTTTACCAAATTCATCATCACCCACACTGCTGATGATTGCTGAATTAGCTCCCATTTGTGATAGATGACCTGCAACATTCATTGGAGCTCCACCTAGTTTTTTATTATCCTCGAATACATCGAAAAGGACTTCGCCAAAAGCTGTAAAATTCATAATTCCATTCCTTGAGTTTTTTAATTTGCAAGAATTTTTTAAAAATTCAAAAGCACCTTACAGATTTATATTAATAGTTAAATAGCCAATATTCAAGTATTAAAACGATTAAATCAAGCTATTTCTATTTTTCTACTTTATTCCACTTCTAACAGAACCAACCACTATATACTGCTGGAAAAATGCAAATATAACAATCACAGGTATAGAAGCTAGCGTCAATGCAGCCATTGTATGATTTGTAAATATATGTTCTCTATCAGAGAAAATTGCATTCAATGCAACTTGGATTGGCATCATCTTCTGTTTAGTCAATGCCATTACAGGCCACAAGAAATCATTCCATGAAGCCAAGAAAGTCAAAACACCTACAGTTATGTATATAGAGGTAGATGTTGGTATGACAACTTGGAAAAAGAATCTAAAAGATGTCATTCCATCAATCTTACTTGCTTCGACCAATTCTTTTGGGTATGTGATGAAGGTCTGTCTGAATAGAAATATATTCATCACATTAGCTACAAATGGTAGAATGTATCCTGGTATTGTATTCAGCATATGTAAATTATTGACAACTAAATACATAGGAAGAATTATAGCTTCAACAGGAACAATCATCATTGCTATGATAAATAAGAATATTATATCTTTGCCTGGGTATTTATACATTGCAAGAGAATATCCAGCAAAACTGTTAACTATCAAGCCTAATACAACCATTATTGAAGCATATAACATTGAGTTCACAATATTTTTGAAAATATCATAGAAACCAAGCAGTTCACTGTATGCTTTTAAGGAAAAAGTGTTTGGAACAAATGCTTGAATGGATTCCATATCTAAAAAGATCTTTGCTTCTGATTTGAAAGATGAGATGATCATCCACCATGTAGGCAATAAGAATATTAGAGCCAATACAATTGTCAATAAATAAAAAAGTACTGTGCTTCTTCTGAATCTTTTTTTATTTTTCATCTGGAACAATCCTCCTGATAATAAGAGATACGATTACTAAGAAAATTGTAAATAAAACAGTAACACTCATTGCATAACCAATATACCTATGTCTGAATCCTTCTTCATAAATAAACTGTAGAATTGTCATTGTTGAGTAATCTGGACCACCACCAGTCATGACCATAGGTTGAACAATCAACTTGAATGCCTGAATTATAATTGTGATCATCTGATAAACCATTATTGCTCTCAAAGCAGGAATAGTAATTGCAAATAACTGTCTTATCTTTCCAGCACCATCAATAGTTGCAGCTTCATACATACTGCCATCAATATTTTTTAATCCGGCTAAAAATATTAGCATCTGATAACCACAACCAGAATAAGCAGAGATACCTACAATGGAGTTCATTGCTTGTTTTGAACTCGTCAAGAATGGTTGCGCTGAGATTCCAACTTTTAGCAGTAAAGCATTGATCAAACCTGAAGTCGGATTCAATAGAGATGTCCATAAGATTGAAACAACGACAAGTGATAAAACATTAGGTGAGAAATATGCCACTCTGAAGAATCCATTTCCTTTGAATGACTTATTAAGAATAAGAGCAAGCAATAAAGCTGCAATCAATTGAATTGGTACAACACATACAACAAATCGAACTGTATTTAAAAATGATTTTCTGATCTGTGGATCACTGAATATTCTTATATAGTTTTTGAAACCTATAAATTCTCTTCCATTTGGCTTCAATAGATAAAAATCCGTAAAGCTATAGGAAATAGCAGATGCCATTGGCCAAATAACAAAAAGAAAAAGTAATATCAATGCAGGTAAGATAAACAGATACCCTTCCAATACTTCAACTTTTTTTGTATTTAATTTCATATATTTTTTTACTAGCATTGCTGCTAGTAACTCCTTGATATAAATAATGGTTCAATCACTTTTCTTGTGTGATTTTAAATTAACATTGACTAAATAATATTTTCTAGAAGATTGTAAAAAAAGGGCAACCCCTTTGTGTTGTAGTTATCACACATAAACATAAGAGAG
>JALNVT010000203.1 GCA_023231265.1 Sphaerochaetaceae bacterium | reverse complement strand
TCATGACCTCTTGAGAATACAACTTGTGAATTAAGGGACAATTTCTCTTCAACAATCTTTCTATCATAATTTTTATCCAAGAATTTTCCTAAATCAAGTTTTAGAGAATATTCTATCAAATAATTATCTTCTATGAACTTAATATAAAAACAAACAGGTTGAGCTTCTTTTAAAGTATTGTTAGGAATTAACTCTAAATTACCTGCTGCTACATTTGGATTGTTTGTAATTACTTCATTATTTATATTTCCTCTCAATACAATTGCTTTAAAAGTATCAATGGCACTTATAACATTAGTTTTACCTGAAGCATTTGGACCATAGATTACTGAAGAACAAATTGCTTTATATGTTTTGCTTCCAATTTGATTTTTTAGGATACTATAATCAAGTCCTGTTTGTTTTCCCGCAGGTATAAGAGAGAACACCAATTCATCCTTAAATGATTTATAATTTTTGGCTTTAAATTCTAATAACATAGCCACCTCCAAATTTGCTCTTGCAAATATATTGTTATATTATAACTAAAATCTTCGATATGCAAGAAAAATATATCTTTATTGCGGATTTTTCGCAATAACAACATTGTATTTTATTAATCATTTCTCACATTTAAGAGTTTTATATCAATGCCACCTCTTTTATATACAAAAATAATCTTTGTTATATTATTATTTCTATCTTTTCTTTTGTCGTTCAAAATATTGAACAAACTATCAAGAAAGATGTCATATAGCAAAAAAAGAGATACCCATAACAAACAGGTACCTCCTAACAAATAATTAAGCTATAATTAATCTTTAACTGAATCCACAATCATGTCTGAATTGATAGCTACTGCATAGGTACATACCAAGTCACCTGTAACGTTGTTCATAGTTTCAAACATATCAAGGATAGGATTGATTCCAAGAGCAAGTCCAACGATTATAGAGGTCTGAGCTGTATCAAGTCCCATGTTCTCAAGAATGATGAACAGCAGCATCAAAGAACCACCAGGAACACCGCCAGCACCAACTGATGCAAGTACAGTAGTGAGAACAAGCAGAGCCAAACCACCGAACCCTAAGTTGATTCCAAACATATTGGCTGCAAGTACAGCAAAGAAAGGAAGGTGAACACATACACCATCCATGTTGATTGTAGCACCTAAAGGAAGTGCAAATGCTGATAAAGCTGGATCTACATCAAGCTCTTCATCTGCTACTTTCAATGATACAGGTAAAGTTGCAGCACTTGATCTTGTTACAAAAGCTGTAAGAGATGCATCACTTATTTTCTTAAGAGCTTTGAATGGATTCTTTCTTGTGAATAAGAATAGCATTATTGAGTAAACTACAACAATCATGAATATAACACCACAGATAACACCAATGGTCAATGATACATATGGTCCAAATAATGCAGAACCATAGTTTGCAAAGTTACATGAAGTCAAAGCAAATACACCAATTGGAGTGTAAGCCAAGATCCAATCAACCATCTTGAAGATTGCTTCTTTTGTAACATCAATCAAATCGAAGACACCATCAATTTTAACTCTCATTTCATCAGATGTTTTTTTATCATCATAGATGAATTTAAGAGCAAGACCAAATGCAATTGAGAATACAATGATTGCCAAGAAATCACCATTAGCCAATGCAGCAAATGGATTTTTGAACATTCCAACTAGAACATCAATTATAGCACTGCTTGCACTTGTTGTTCCTGCAACAACTTCTGTTGTATTTGAAGATGCAAGAGAGGACCAAGCAGAAATAGAGGAACCTGCACCTGGATTGAAAACCAATGCCAATGTTGATCCAACTACGGCAGCAAGTAAAGAAGTTACAAAGTACCAAACTATAACTTTCAATCCAATCTTACCAAACTTTCCGGTAGGAAGAGAGGCAGAACCGCTTATAAGTGATAAGAATATTACTGGTACAACAATCATCTTCAACATTGATACCAAAACATTACCAAAAGGAGATACTATTTTGAGGTACATGGAAATGTTGATTCCACTCACCCACAGAATAATTCCTACAACCAGACCTATTACAAAAGCAATAAAGATCTGCAACATTAAATTTTTTTTCATCTCAAACTCCCAATTAATATGAATTTAAAAGTTGTTAAACTAATTAAATTTTACGATAATTTTTCAGAACTTTATCATGTAAACACATTTTTGTATAGTAAATGTATAAATATTTATTATTTGTATCTAATAAAAAGTTTTTATAAGTGAATAATTGATGTATTTTTGTTGTATTTTTTTTATAGTTACTTTTCTGTGTTGCAGAAATAACATACAAAATATTATAAAATTACTCACAAACTGAGACTTCATAAGAATAAAAAAAGAGCACCTAATATTTCATAGCTACTCTCTATAATTAAGAGTTGAAAATGTTTTTATCCATTCATAAACAAGATTCAAACAATTATCATATTGAATTTTAATTTTTCACAAACCAACAGAATCTGAGATTATTTAATTGATACCCACTCTCCATCTTTTTCATTGCTCTCCAAACATCTCTCGACGTATACAATTCCTTGATATCCCATTTCAGCTGTTGGATAATCAACATCTCTTTCATCGATTATCTCTCCACTATTCTTCAGGTTGATTGTATCTATGAAGGCCTCGTAGATATTGGCAAAAGCTTCATAAAGTCCCTCAACATGACCTGCTGGAAGTCTTGAGTATTTCTGGGATTCAGAATCGAAATCATCACGACCACGACTCATTATCTGCCTTGTTCCACCCTCTTTGTAGTAGATGAAGTGATCTGGATCTTCTTGAACCCATTCAAGACTACCATTCTCACCAAAAATTCTGATTCTGACTGCATTATCATAACCATTTGCTATTTTAGATGACCAGAAGAGTCCCTTTGCTCCACCTTCAAAGTCAACCATAACACAGGCATTGTCATCAATAACACTTTCATCAACAAGAGTATCAAGACGAGCTGAAACTCGCTTCATATCAAGAGATGTGACAAAGTATGATAGATTCTCTATATGTGTTCCAATATCACCAAGACAGTGTGATTTACCAGCAATAGTTGGATTTGATCTCCAAGAACTGCCTATTGAGTCTTTCTTCTTCTTTTTACTCAGAGAGCTCTGAGGGTACTCACAGTTTACAAATCTGATCTTTCCTAGAGTCCCATCTTTTATCATGCATCTCATCTGCTTCACACAGGTGTAACCTGTGTAGGAATAAGTCACGCAGAAAAGAAGATTTCTTTCATTTTTGATCTTCAGCAGTTCTTTTGACTCCTCACTTGTGAGAGTAAGAGGCTTATCACACACAACATTGATATCATGCAGCAAGAACTCCTTACATATTTCATAGTGATATGCATTGGGAGTTACAACCACAGCAAAATCTATTTTATCATCTCTTTTTGATTCTTTTTCAGCCATCTCAATGTAGTCTCTGTACAGTCTGTCTTCTTCGATGTTCAGAGTTCTTCCAAATGTCTTTGAAGCTTGTTCATCATGAGAGAAAGAGCCACAGACAAGAGAAGCTCTGTTATCCAATCTGATTGCACTTCTATGAACATCACCGATAAAAGCCTTTTGGCCACCACCCACCATTCCATATCTTATCATTTAGATTTCCTTCTTTTATATATTTCAAACATTATAGCATAATAAGAGGCCATTTGGAAAAAATTCACGCCCCCAAAAATAACTACCTTGCTCATCTCAATCAACTTTTTGCATCTCAAAAAAACGTAGAAATGAATAAAAAAATTCTACCTCCAAACTGCAACCTGAGCTGCTTCTGTTGAGAGATAGAAAAAATATATTTGAAGGAGATATATAGAGAACTAAACAATACCGAGAGCAAGATATATTGCACCGCCGATGACACCGGATGCCATCAATGTGTAGATGGGGTTCACCTTCTTCCATCGGAGTAGAATGAAAGTTACAGCGAATATACCAATTGCCAGTGGATTGAAACTGTCGTGTGACTCACCAAAAATAGCCAACATGAAAATTGTAACACCTGCTCCACCAATCATGGCAACAACAGCTGGTCTCAATCCTGATAGGATACCTTTGATGATTGCAAGGTCACCATACTTATAATAGAAGTAACCAAGCACTGCAACAAAAACAACAGATGGCAGTATGCAACCAAGTGTAGCTACAATTGCACCAGGAATACCTGCAAGGTGTATTCCAACGAATGTTGCGCTGTTTACTGCAATGGGACCTGGAGTCATTTCAGCGATGGATATAAGATCAGTGAACTGAGTCATTGTCATCCATGCATGCTGAGTTACAACTTGATTTTGAATCAATGGTAAGGCTGCATAGCCTCCACCAAAACTGAAAGCACCAATTTGAAGGAAGCTCAAAAATACCTGCAACAACATTATTCTGCCTCCTTAAGTTTCTCTAACTTTTTCTCTTGATAAACAGCATATATTGCGCCAATAATTGCGCAGACCAAAATAATAGCTATCACATTCACGTTTAATATGTAGTTGCATATAAAAGCCAAAGCCATGATTACGATGAACAGAACTTCCTTTTTCTTTATTACATTCCATCCCAATGTCATTGTTACATCTGCAATTATTGCTGCAATTGCCGGTTGCATTCCAAGTAGGAAGGCACTTACATATCTATTT
>JALNVT010000202.1 GCA_023231265.1 Sphaerochaetaceae bacterium | reverse complement strand
AGCAAATAAACTCAGTGGAATTATTAATAATAATAGTGATATTGTAATTAGTTTTTTTTTGTTTCTTTTCATAATTAAATATTAGGTATAATGATATGGGGTGTCAATCAAATTGGTAAGATAATAACCTTATATGGAAGAAATAAGACACAAAATACATAATGAATGTTAATATGATTTTTATAAATTGATAAATAAATGAATTAATTTTTCTGAAAAATTTATTTGAGAATGGAGTTTCATGACATAAGTAATGTTAAAATATAATGTGTTTTTTGTTTTTTATGATAATACGATGTTATATTCTGATCAAAATTGGTGAAATAATAGATTTTATGAGTTTTAAATTATTCAGTGTTATAAATCAGACAAATGTGGTGAATTAAATTTTTTAAGATGCAAAGATGCGTTTATTTGAAGTTAATGAGTATCTCGGTATGAAGTTTTGCTGTTATTATAGATCTATAGGAATCTCAATAATATTCTATTCTTAAAATAGATATCTTTACTACCTATTTAAAAATAAAAAATTATTGACAAGTAATTTTCTAAAGAACTTGAGTTTATATTTGTTCTTTTTTATTGATATTTTAATAAGTTTTTCTTGATATTTTGATATAAGCAAATTATTGACTTGTTTTATATATAGCTTTGGTCGTATACGTAAAGTACGTTGAGTATCGAAGAGTATTCTGAAATAATAAAAAATTGGAGTAAGAAAATATTGGAATTAGACTAAAAGTTAAAAAAAATGTAAGTATTGACATAAGTATGACAAACTGATAACTTTAGTATAACAGGAAAATATATGAAAACTAAAACAAAAATTTCACTATTAATTATATTACTATTAACCTCTGCAGGTGCAATATCTGCAGTGGATACAAACTATTATACTGATGTATCTCTTAGTTCTAATGGAATTGAGGATGCAATCATTACTGCTAATCAAATTCAACTACCAATAATTGCAGATTATGATCCTGGAATAACTACTGCATTTTCACTAAAATCAGAAGCAGGTAGTGAAGTAGACATTTATGGTGATAATGGTACTTACTCGGTTAATGAGTATGACACAGATATTTATGATATAACTTCTGATGAAACAACTGAAACTTTTTCTTTAAACTTTATTTCGAATGAAGATAGTACAGAGTATTACCGTATATCTATAGATTATTCACCAGAATGGTATTCTGTTTCAGATCCTTCAAAACATACAGGCCAAGCTATAGATTTGAGTTACCAACTTAAAAATACCAGTACCAAATATTCAATAGATTATTTGAGTTCAGATAGTAATAATTATGTGAATCCAGCTAATAATGATGCAATGGATACAAGGAATTTTAAATTCTATTCATATCCTGGTTACATCAATTCAACGGTTTTGAATTTTAGTTTTACATGGGAAGCCAAAACTTTAACTGAAATTAATAGTACATCTTCAGAACCTTTCTCATCTGAGGAAAGTGTTGAATCAATAGTATATGTTCAAATTTTTAATGACTAACATAAATTAATATTTAAATTTAATAAAAACACTCACCTTATATAATGAAAGTGAGTGTTTATTGTTTTTTGATTATATTTGTTATTTTATAACTTTGATTATATATCCACAGAGGTATTCACTTTCAGGGAATGATAATCTAACTGGGTGATCGCTTGGAGCAGTTAAAGTCTCAAGTATTTGAATTTCAACTTTGCTGTCCATAGAACTCCATGCAAGAATTGTTCTTAGAAGTGCTAAATCAACACCTCCGGAACAGGAAAATGTAGCTATTATACCACCATCTTTTATCTTTTCCATAGCAAGACGGTTCATATCTTTATAAGCTCTAGAAGCTGTTTCAACCTGACTCTTCTTCATTGCAAGTTTTGGTGGGTCCAAAATCATCACATCATAATAGTCTTTTTCAATAACTCTCAATTCTTGGAAAATATTGCAGACCTTGGTTGTAACTTTCTCTCTTGAATTTTCAGGAAGTTTGTTGCTGTTTTGGTTTATGTGGATATTCCTAAGAAGTTGTCTTAAAGCAGGATCGCTGCTATCGAAACTATCTACACTTTTTGCACCAGCTCTTAGAGCATGCATTGTAAATGCGCCTGTATAGCAACAACCATCAAGAACAGTAGCTCCTTTACAGTATTTCTCTATACGTTGTCTGTTATCTCTTTGATCACAGTAGAAGCCACTTTTTTGGCCGCTACCTGGAGCTACTTCAAAAATTAAATCATTTTCTTTGAAATAAACATTATCTAATTTGCCATCTGGAGTGAAATATTCACCATTCTTAAAGAATAATGTAGTTTCTTTCAGACCTTCAACGTGTGTATATGATTTATCTGTTGTGATAACAATAACTTCAGGATGAAGTAAATCATCAAGAGCTTTTGCAAATAGATCTTTATGATCCCATGCAACTCTTGCACTGATAATTATTCTTATCATCTTACCATATACATCGGCTGTGATTCCTGGAATCATATCAGCTTCAGAAAAAATGATTCTGAAACAGTTGGTATCTCCATTTGCATCAGTAAAGAATTGTTTTCTTCTTAAGACACTTTTCTTTACAGTATTGATCCACCAAGTGTCATCAATAACTTCATCTTCATTCCAACTTAAAAGATGGACAGGTATATGAGAGTCCTTATCATACCAGCCCCAAGCTAGAAAACTTAAATCTGATGTTAAAACTTTGACATTAGAAGCTGAAGGTGCACTTACTTCATCGATAGCACCTGAAAAAACCCAAGGGTGATGGCTTAATAATTGCTTCTCTTTGCCATCTTTTATAGTGATTGTATTCATATCTTGAGAATACGTTTTTTTTATTTTATTGTCAAAACCTTGACGTTAAATCGTAAGTTTATAATAATGTTTTTATATGAAAAATGAAGATAAAAAGTATAAGGGTGTCTTGTTCGACTTGGATGGTACAATTTTGTTCACTTTAAGTGATATAACCGCTTCAATTAATGTTCCTCTTAAGAATAGAAATGTGAAAGAGCTCAGCGATAAAGAGACTCGTGAGATAGTTGGAAATGGACTGTTGAATGCTCTCAAAAAGGCATTTGATAAACAGGAGTATGAATACACTCTCTCTGAATTGGATGAAGCATATACTGAGCTCATGGATTATTATAAAAAGAATGCGACTAAATATTGCAAGCCATATGATGGAATTGTTGACCTTTTGAATTCTCTTGAAATTCCATTTGGGATACTTTCAAATAAAGATGATTCACTTGTAAAACAAATAGCAAAAGAAGTCTTTGATGGAATAAACTTTTCTACAGTGCAAGGGATGACAACAAAGGAGAGTAGAAAGCCAAATCCAACCAATGTCATTAACTTTGCTTATAAATATGATATAAAAATTGAAGATCTTCTCTATGTTGGCGACAGTGAAGTTGATTTCAGAACAGCTAAAAATGCAGGCTGTTCATTAGCGCTTGTCAGCTGGGGCTACAGAGATAAAAGCGATCTATTGAAACTTGACGAGCCAGTTTTAGATACTGTTGTTGAATTGAAAAATTTCATAATTGGTTCTTAATTTTGCTTTTCTTTTAAATAGTATGTATCTTTTAGTTATTAAGTTTTTTGTTGTTTTTCCAATAGTAAGGCATTACAATGAAGAATCAAGGGGGCTATATGGCAAATATATATATTGTAAGGGATAGAGTTAAGAACTTTGTTCTAACATCTTTTTTCAATGATAAGACTATAGGTTCTAAAGAAGGTGAGGAGCAGGTTGTATTCTACATAAGTGGTGCAGCTAGTGAGAAGGAACGAGATGATGCTCGGCTTTATACCTACAAAGCTGTAGATAACAGTGTTGAACTTTGGATTCAAGAAAAAAGATATTTCCCACGTCTTTTGGTATGTGCTCTGACATTTCTTGTCGTTTATTTCTTTATGTCTTTGGTAATACGAGATCCAATTCCAATGTTAGATGAGTTGGTTGGTTCCACTATTGCTACTGTTGCCATGTGGTATTATATTTCCAAAAAAGATAAAAAGGGACCTATTACCAATAAAAAGAAACTCGAAATTAAAAGAGAGGTTGGCAATGCTGAATTTAAAGAATTGGAAGGCCTTTCAATTATAGAATCTTATCTTGATAATCTCAGATCTCTTGAAAATATTGATTTGAGTGATCGTCTTCTAAATGTTGATAATATAAATCTAGATGAGTTGAAATTTGATGATATGGATGATTCTTTCATAAGTCAGCTGAGAACATATTTTAACCAGTATGTGTTCACTCTCAAACCTGAAATGAAGAAGTATTTCAATCTTGTTGAATCGATTCGTTTGGAAAATAAAAGTGACGAGGCTTTGAGCTCAAAACTTGTTCAGTTGGACAGGGATGCAAAAATTGATCTTCCTCTACTGACTCTTTTGATTGTACTTAAAGAGTACAGAATGAAAACATCTGGCTTTTTAGATTGATGCAAATCTATTGTATTTTTCATTATATTTATTGTGATGAAATGCAATATAAGATGTAGAGAGCTTTTAAATCCAAAAATATTTATTGCTGCATTTAGAATTTCTAAATGCTCAACTTTTTTATTCAATTTTAAGATTTATATTTATGTATATTCTTCAATGCTTCTTGTACTTGGATACACGAATGATGATATTCTATATGAGCCTTGGGT
>JALNVT010000201.1 GCA_023231265.1 Sphaerochaetaceae bacterium | reverse complement strand
TTGGCTATTCTGATGATGAATATTTCTTTCTAAAACTATTTGATGCAAGTAGAAAAAGCTATGTAAGAAATCCATCTGCAAATAAAATATCTAAAATCCCACAAAATTTATGATTGAGCCACAATAAATTACGAAATTTCATTTTCTTTCTCATATTGAGAGAAGAAAACTTCAAAAGCCATGATAGAACCTTCTATATCAGCCTGCAGGACTTCTCCTCGACCTGACCAATCCTGTTCTTCATACTTATAAAAACTTTCAAGTTCACCTTTAACTTCATCCAAAGAAAAACCTTCAGCAGTTGAACGATCCCGCAAAGATTTAAGCATTACTTCAAATGATCTATCTAAAATTTGTTCGTATAAATCAATCATATACAAAAATATAAAATCTATCTGTATCATTGTCAACATAAGTCAAAATTTAATTAAAAAGATTTAGGATTTATATATCATCCCATAAGATTAAGTCAGAAATAGACCATACTTTCTGTTATATATTTTCTTTCAATAAGTGATGGCAGTTCTTAAGTGCTTCTTCAATGGTTGGAAACATAGAGGTCTCTTCTATTAATTCCTGTTTTAAAAATTTAATTTTGAGAGACTCATTCAATCCACTGAACAACACCGTGATGTTCTTTCTCTCCATATCCGAGAGTAAGATTTTCAATTTTGCCAATCCATCAGTATCGACAATTGGAACATATCTAAATCTCAACACTAAAAATTGATATCCTGGTTCAAGTTTCTCTTCAATATTTTGAAGATGAAAAACTGATCCAAAAAACATGGGACCATTAATCTCAACAATCCTGATACGTTTATCATATTCCCCTAATTCTTGAGAGAACAACAGTTGATCATCAACTTTTGAATACATCAGAGGATTCAGCTCAACACCATCAGCCATTCTTTTCATGAAAAGAGTTACAGATAAAATAAATCCAACAGGTATTGCTATGGTCAGGTCTGTCACCAAAGTCAGTATAAATGTTGTCAAAAGCACTATCGTTTCATAATGATTTATTTTCAAGCTCTTTATGAATACATCTGGCTCACTCATTCCCCATGCAACAATGATCAGTATTCCAGCCAAAACAGACATTGGAATGTACTTAACAATGGGCATTGCTACAGCATAAATAAAAAGAAGTGTTAAGGCATGTGTTATTCCGGCTATTGGAGTCCTCCCTCCATTATTGACGTTTGCAGCAGTCCTTGCTATGGCTCCAGTTATTGGAATTCCTCCAACAAGAGATATCATTGTATTTGCTAGACCAACTGCAATCAACTCCACATTTGATCTGTGATGTCCGCCAATCATACTATCAGCTACAATAGCAGATAACAAAGATTCAAGAGCACCTAGCAATGCAATTGCAAAAGCAGATGGAAGCAGTTTGATTATAATATCCATATTTAAATCCAATGGAGTGATCTTTGGCAACTGGAATGTTATGTTAGAAAATCTATCTCCAATTGTATCAACAGGGATGTTGAAGATTGCAGTCACTGCTGTCATGATAACAAGAGTTGCAAAAACAGCTGGGATTTTCTTTGTAAAACGAGGTATCAAAACAATAATGATTATTGTCATCACTCCTATCAATAGAGACCATGGATCAGTATTATTTATATGCCTTACATAATAAGTTAACTTCTGCAAGAAAGCACTGGGTACAGCGCTGTTAGGAAGCCCCAAAAAATCATTTATCTGTGTTACAAAGATTATGATAGCAATTGCTGCTGTAAATCCTGTTATGAGGGTCTGTGGAATATATTTGAGGAAAGCCCCCATTTTAAGGAATCCCATCAATATGAGGATTGTACCTGCAAGGAAAGTCGCTATTAAAAGTCCTTCCATTCCGTATTCTCTTATAATAGATGCAACTACAACAATAAAGGCACCTGTAGGGCCACCGATTTGCACACGACTTCCTCCGAAAATCGAAACAATCAATCCTCCGACGATTGCTGTAAGAAGACCAGTTTCTGGTGATACTCCTGAAGCAATTGCAAATGCAATAGCAAGAGGTAGAGCTATAACTCCAACTATAATACCACTGCTGATATCTCTTTTAATTTGTTCCTTTGAAATACCTTCTTTTACAAGGGTCAAAAGCTTTGGTTCCCATTCTTTATTTATCAATTGAAATCTCCAGAGCGCAATATATTTCAGTTTGTAAACTAAGTCAATTACTTTCAGAAATATATAAATAAATTGCATTTAAGAGCGTTTAAAGTGGATTTTTACAAGATTTTTAAAAGGCCATATTTTGATAATAACTCATATAATTGAAGTATTAGTACTTAAAAAAATTCTTCATCTGGAAAGGTTAGATTTAACAAATTATTGCGTGGAGCAATCGATGATATAAATTATAGAATAAGAATCTTCATTCAACACTCTCTCAGCTTAAAGATTCTCAGCATCATCATAGATTCTTTTTTTTTCACTGTCCGATGTAACAGCCGAGACAAGAAAAGCTATGATTATTATGCCTGGAATATCTATCAGCAAACGAGTCATGGCAAACTTCATTCCTAAATTTGCAATTTCAAATAGCACCATACCAACTTTTGCACAGGACCAAGCACCTATAAAGATGAGGATATTGGTGAATTTAGCACCTTTTTCCATAAGAACTGCAGCAACAGGAAATGCTCCATATAGAGGACCTGCAGCACAGGACCCAAACAAGAAGGCCAATATTATTCCCAATATTCCAGATTTTTCTCCCATAAGATGAACCATAGCTTCTTTGGGAATCCATACATCAAGAAGCCCAATTAAAATAAAAACCGGAGGAATATAAAACATCATCTGTTTGAATGACTTATATGTGGTCTTCACTGAATTCATACCTATTTCTTTATTCAGAATGAAAACAACAGATAATATTATAAGGGATGAGATGAACAATCTATATTTTCTTAAAATTTTCAAATTACCACCCCCATCACAACTGCAACAACATTTGCAACTATGAATGAAAACAGAAATGCAATTATATTTCTCAATATGGTAACACTCTTTCCAAAATATTTAATTTCTAACGGGATTGAAGCCAATTGAACCATAAACAATGTTGAGAGGAATGCTCCTACTTGCATATATCCAGCTCCATTACTAAGAAAGATCTTGACCATCGGAAAGGCAACAAAGGAAGGAATCATTGCAAAGGTGCCAAAAACACCTGCCAATAAAGTACCTATCCATCCAGATTCAGAGCCAATGAATTTTGAAATCAATTCAACATTGATGATAGATATTATCATACCTACAAAAACAAGCACTCCCAAAAACATTGGAAGGACATGTGAAAATGATTTCCATGCTTTTAGGAGAGATTTTTTTGTTTTAGTTTTATCTCTTACAAAAGATAAAACCAACAGCAATGCTGTAATTATGTACAATATCTTATTCATGCAATGTGTCCCTCATTTTTATTGAGAAGCATCTTGTTTTATATAGATTTCTTTTAACATGAATTCTTGACCACTGAGCATCTCCCAGTCATCAGCATTGCATATAGGACATCTACCTTTACTTTTGATCACATTGAAAACCTTGTTACAATGATGACAGAGCCCATTACCTGGAATCATTTCAATTTTAAGCTTTGAACCTTCCAACTTAGAGCCACTGCATGCATTTGGATAATATTCTCTCATATAACGAGGCACAATTGATGACAGTTGCCCTATTTGAACGACAACTGTATCTATTTTTTCAATGTGATTTTCAGACATGGCGTTTTCTACCATATCAACTAATTCTACAAGAATGGTTAATTCATGCATCTATAGGTACAAACTATCACGATTAGGATTTAGAGCAATATTGATCTTTCGACCAATTGCACGTTTTACTGCATGTGGTTTGATATTTTCATAACCAAAGCTCTTTGCATCAAAGACTCTCGATAATGAAATTGCATCAAACTTACATCGGACAGTACATTCTCCACAACCTATGCATTGATTTGGATCTACACGAGCAGCTCCACATTCCAAGCATCTATGTGTCTCTTTCTGTACTTGCTCCTCTGTTAATGTCATTCTAGGATCACTGAATGTTTTTTCTTTAGATGCATCATGAGCAACCTTCTCTCGTTTAGCATTATCATAACTTGCATAATTAACATTATTTTTATCAATAATTAAGAACTCTCTTCTGTTTCTACCCAATGTCAGAGTTTGACCTGGATGAACAAATCTGTGAATTGAATCACTTCCTTCCTTACCTGCAGCAATTGCATCAATTGCAAATTTAGGACCTGTATAAACATCACCACCAACAAAGATATCATCTTCTGCAGTCTGTAAAGTCAGGCTATCTGCAACAGCAGCTTTTCCAGGACGTAATTCAACAGCACTTCCTTCCAGCATATTGCCCCATTCAATGGACTGGCCAATTGAAAGAAGAACTGTATCTGCAGGTACTGTCTTGGTATTTTTCTCATCATATTTAGGACTGAATTTATGATTTTCATCAAACACACTCAGACATTTTTTGAATTCAACACCAGTTACTTTTTTATTCTCTACAATAATACGGGTTGGACCCCATCCATTATTTATACCAATGTCTTCTGATTTTGCTTCAGATACCTCATCATCTTCTGCAGGCATCTCTTCAGCACTCTCTAGACAGAACAATTCAACCTTATCTGCACCAGTT
>JALNVT010000200.1 GCA_023231265.1 Sphaerochaetaceae bacterium | reverse complement strand
GATTTAAAAGAAATAATCATCACTAACATGCCTCACGGCAAGGAAGTATTGCAAGAAATAAAAGACAGAAGAAAAAGTGGAACAGACTATCGCCTTGAAGTTGGTAAGATTGAAGCAACTGTTTGAAAGTACCACAAAAAGAACATCGATTTGATTGTAAATAAAATCATTGACCACTGAACTCTTGCTAGAACCATCCGTTTCACTGCAAAAGAGGGTGTGCTACCTATCTTTGAAGCAGGACAGTATATCAATGTATTCACAGAAATTGATGGAGTGAGAACCTCTCGTCCTTACTCAATCTCATCTTCTCCTCTTCAACGCTCGTACTATGAAATTACAGTTGCAAGAATCAAAACAGGTTTTGTATCTGATTACTTCATCGATGGTGTAAAAGTTGGAGATGAATTTACGGTAAATGGTCCAGCTGGTAACTTCCATTACAATGCTATCTTCCACAGCAAGAAGAGTGTCATGATAGCTGGAGGAAGCGGTATCACTCCTTTCATGAGCATGTGTCGTGAGATCTTTGATACTCGTCTTGATAGAGAGGTTCATTTGATCTACGGCTGTCGTAACAGTGATGCTGTATTGTTCAAAGAAGAGCTCACATCACTTTCCAAACAGTATGATAACTTCACATTCTCTCTTGTTCTATCTGAACCTGAAGAGGGCTACAGTGGTTGCACAGGCTTCATTGATGCTGCCTGCATCTCAAGCTTGGTTGAAGATATCAAAGGAAGCACCTTCTACATCTGTGGTCCACAGATCATGAATGACTTTGTTGTTAAAGCTCTTGAGAGCTTGAATGTAAGAAAAGCTATGATTCGTCGTGAGATGTTTGGTTCAAGACAGGATATCGAGAATGAACCTGGTTGGCCTAAAGAGCTCACAGGTAAAGAGAAATTCACCATAACTGTAGATGGTGATAAGAAAATAACAGGCCTCAGTGGTGAGAGCATTCTCACATCATTAGAAAGAGCCGGCATTCGAATGAATGAATGCTGCAGAAGTGGAGAGTGCAGTCTCTGTCGTGTGCAGCTCACAGGCGGAAATGTATTTCTAGCACAAGGAATGCTTCTCAGATACGCAGATGAGAAGTTTGGATATGTGCATTCTCTATATCAGATGTCAGCATCAATCTGTAGAGAAAACTCAAAATTTAAATTCTAAGAGGAGAACATCATGTTATTTTTTGAATCTCAGCCTGTTTCTAACTGGCTAATGTTGTTTGTTGTATTCGGAGTTCTGCTGCTTCTAAATGAAGTATGTCGCAGAACTAAAATTGGAGGGATATTCCTTCTTGTTGTGCTTCCACTGTTTTTGACTGTATTTGTTTGGCCCAAAACAACAAAGGGAACCAGTGTTGATGACTGGTTTCACTTTGCAAAGGTCTACTCGTCACTAGCTGGTTGTATTGGTTTCTTCTTGATCAGACATATTGAAGGTGCTGTGAAGAAAAAGTGGGTGTTAATTTTTCCACCATTGATTCTTGCAGTGAACATTCTTGAAGCTGTGATAAGAGAGGTTGAAATTGGTGGTCTTGGTTTGAGTGCTAAAATATTTGAGGGCATGATGACAACAAGTGGTCCATGGAACTACATGAACGGAATTGCAGGTATCTTGAACATCATCACAATTACCGGTTGGGCTGGCATTGTAATCAGCTCTTCAAAGAGCAAGGACATGCTTTGGCCTGATATGTGCTGGTTCTGGATTGTTGCTTACGACCTTTGGAATTTTGCTTACACTTATGCTTGTCTTGGTGATCATGCTTGGTACTGTGGCGTTGCTTTATTGCTTGCTCCAACTTTTGCTGCATTCACATTCAAGAAAGGTGCATGGCTTCAGCACAGAGCTCAAACTTTAGCTTTCTGGTGTATGTTTGCAATGACCTATCCTGCATTCATAGATGAATCGCAGTTTGCAGTGCACGCATCACAGAATCCTGTAGCTCTCATGATTGCAGGTTCTCTATCACTTGTTGCTAATATTGCAGTTGCTGTATACATGATTTACAAAGTCGTTAAGACAAAGAGAAATCCTTATGTAGGTGAGTTATATACAGATCTTGCATGCTACAAAGAAGTTGTAAAAGATGCATTGCCTCTTTAATAGATAAAGAGTATCTGAACTGCTTTAAAATAATATCAAACTGGTTGAAATCTCTGACGTTGCCCATCTGGAATATGTCAGGGATTTTACCTGTTTTGATTCAATAGATTATCTTCTTTCTAAAGACATTTGTATTTGCTTTTGAATCTCCTATATTTTGTTATGTTTGGTTTGATAAAAATTTTATAAACGTATAAAAGTTGTATGTAAATTGAAACTAGGTTATTTTATAAATCTGCTTCAAATAGTAGGAATTGAGAGTGTGATTGATTAATTGATTTCTCTCTTAAAAAGTATGATAAATCCAATAAGCTTTAAAAAAAAGTTAAATATAAATATAAATTCAATATAAATATTTCTATAATAAGAAAATAAATAAAAAAAATATTGAGAAAATATTATCAGTGAACAATCTGTAAATAACCTTACAAAGACTTTGTATTGGGTATTTATGTAATTTTGATTGATGTGAAAATATGCAATGCAGTCAAATTGTTGCACTGTTTTCAGCTCAACTGAACCTTTGTTTATTCTTGTAATTTACTTTTAATTATACTATTCTAGTTATGTTATAAAAAACGTTGTTCTAGAATTTTAAGCAAAGGCGAAATATATATATGAAATTTACTGAATTACCTTTTGATGAAAAAGTATTGAAAGGAATTGAAGAAGCAGGATTTACAAGTTGTACAACCGTACAGGAAAAAGTTCTGCCAGTTGCATTGAATGGATGCGACTTGATGGTACAGTCCAAAACAGGATCAGGTAAAACTGCTGTTTATGTACTGACTGTTTTACAGAGCATTGCAAAAAGCATTGCAGAAGGAAAGAAATCACCTAAAGCATTGATTGTAGCTCCAACCCGTGAATTAGCAGTTCAAATCGAGCAAGATACTAAAGTTTTAGCAGCAGGATTTGATAAAGTTACTGTTGGAGCCTTTTACGGTGGTGTTGGTTATGAGAAGCAAGATAAACTTGTTAAATCAGGCTGTGATATCTATGTAGGTACTCCAGGTCGTCTGTTGGACTTTGAAAAAGGTCGAAAGATTGATTTTAGAGACTTTGATATGTTTATTCTTGATGAAGCTGATAGAATGTTTGATATGGGATTCTATCCTGATGTTCAAAAGATGTTCTCTCTGTTATCTGCTAAAGAAAAAAGACAGACAATGTTATTCTCAGCTACATTAAGCACAAAAGTTAGAAATCTCGCATGGCAGTACATGAATGAACCTGAAGAAATTGAAGTTCAACCAGAAGAAATTACAGTTAAAAAAATAACTCAGGAACTTTATCACATTGCAAAAGCTGATAAATTCAATTTATTCCTTCAATTGATGGTAAGGGAGAATCCTGAAAATGCACTTGTATTCACAAATACAAAAGCAAGAGCAGTAGAAGTTTCAAAACGTTTGTCTCTGAACGGTTTTACAGCTCAATATTTGATGGGGGATATGCCTCAATCAAAAAGACTTCAGACCATCAATAAGATGAAAGAAGGCAAATTAAAGTTCTTGGTAGCAACTGATGTTGCAGCCCGTGGTCTACAGATTGATGATCTAGAACTTGTTATAAACTACGATATCCCAGAAGATTTTGAATCATATGTACATAGAATTGGAAGAACAGCTCGTGCTGGTAAGACCGGTAAGGCTATAACTCTTGCATGTGAGGAGTTCATCTATGGACTTGAACCAATTGAAAATTATATTGGAATGAAGATTCCTGTAATTTGGCCTGAGGAAGGTGAGCTTCCTGAAGTGGATGATAAGAGCAAGGGAAAATCTTTCAGAGATCTAGTCAGCCAAAAAGAATATGCTTCTAAAAAGCCTCAGGGCGGAAGAAGAAATTCAAGCGACAGTCGTGGTGGTAAATCTTCCTACAACAGAGAAGGAAGAAGACGAAACGAGAATGCAGGCCGCAAATCAGGTGGCAGAGACAGCAGATCTGATAACAGATCTAATGGCCCAAGAAAACCTTATAAGAAGGACTACAGCAAAGATAGCAATCAATCTTACAAGAGGACTCCTAGAGCTAAGAATGCCAAGAGTTATGAAGAAGTTCAATTGATGAGTCTTGATGAAAGACTTGCTTATTATAAAAAGCAGTATGGCGGAACAGATGTAAGCAGCACACCTAAAAAGAAAAAACCTGGTGCACCAATGCAGAATGCTCAAAAGCCATCCAAAACTTTCAATAAAGATGAGAGACCTTCTGCAAAGTCTGGACCTAAATCAAATTCAAACAGCAGAAAGAAACCTTATAATGGTGGCAACAAGAACTCAAAACCATCATACAATAAGAATGAAGCTTCTTCTAAGAAACCTCAAAAAAAGAAGCCTTCAAATCCAAACGCTAAGGCAGCTCCTAAAAAGAGCGCTCCAAAAGCTAAAGCTCAGGCACCGGTAAACACCAATGCACAGAGCACAGCCAAAAAGCAGCCTAAGAAGAAAGGATTGCTTTCTAGAATCTTTAAAAAGTAACAATTAAGTAAATAGTCTTATTCTTTTTGGATAAGGCTATTTAATTTATATGTGATTTGTAATATCTTTTATTGAGTAACATACTATAAAG
>JALNVT010000199.1 GCA_023231265.1 Sphaerochaetaceae bacterium | reverse complement strand
ATAATATCACGGGCAACTTTGTCAGCTTTTAATTGTGCTTCTTGTTCGATTTTATTTATTAATACTTGAGAATCTCTTTTCGCCTCATTCTGAAGCATATCAATTATAGTATCTTTAGCTTCTTCTTGGCTCATATGAGCTATTTTTTCTAATTCAGAAAGTATAGAATTTTCTTTCTCTTTTAAGAGTTCCTCTCTTTTCCCAATAACCTTTGTTCTGTCTTCAAGTTGATTCTTAATAGCATCTAGTTCAGACTGTTTTCTTTCTAAGTTTTCTTCTTTTTGAAGATTACGTCGCTCAGAACGTTGCAATTCGCTTCGTCTTTCTCTTGCTTCCTTTTCGACTTGCTGCTGTTCACTCAGCAGTTTGTCTCTAGTTTCAAGTATAAGTTCCTTACCTCTTGCTTCAGCATCTTTCTCTGCTTCACTCATGAGCCTTTGGGCCTTTTGTTCTGCAGAAGTCAGTTTAAATTTCGAATACAGCCAGCGCAAAGTAAAACCTAGCGCCGCACCAAGAACAACAAGAAGGAGTTCTATTAAAATTTTAATCATTATATTAAAATTCTCCTATGTTGTAATATTTTTCAATTCTACGGAACAAATGGTATATTGTCAAGTTTAATCATATTTTGGACACAGTAAAACCGCCACCCAAAGGGCAGCGGCTAAGCCTCAAAAAGAGACATTTTGCTTTTTGCATCTAAGATTGGGAGGCTTTATCAAACTCCATCTTATATGCGGCATGGTAATTAAACCAATGCTTATTTGTCGGTCTTCTCTTCTTTAGATGTTTTTTCAACTAATTCAAGAATACACATTTCTGCAGCATCACCATTACGATATCCAATTTTTAAAATACGAGTATATCCACCATTACGGTCAGCGTTTGCTGGAGCAATTTCTGTAAATAATTTGTTAAGGACAGCTTCATCCTTAAGGTTCTTATCTACAATACGACGATTATGAACACTATCTGTTTTTGCACGAGTGATCATCTTCTCTGCCATTTTACGTGCTTCAAGAGCTTTAGCTTTAGTAGTCTCAATTCTTTCATATCTGAAAAGAGAGGTTACTAAGCCTTGCAATAAAGCGCTTCGTTCTGCAGAGGTTCTGCTTAACGGGTTGAAACCAATTCTATGATTCATCTTCTTCTTCCTTATTACCAGGTACGTTCACAGTGTTTTTTAGAACACTATAATCAGTCATGCCGAGGCTAAGATTCCACTCTTTAAGTTTGTCTTTGATCTCTGCAAGTGACTTCTTACCGAAATTCCTAGTTTTAGCAATTTCGTCTTCAGTTTTTTTAGTTAAATCGCCAATAGTTCGGATATTTGCATTCTTAAGACAGTTGCTAGAACGAACAGTAAGTTCTAATTCTTCAACTGAGGTATTAAGAATCTTTCTTACTTTTTCCTCTTCCTCGTCAATTTCTTCTTCACTGCTGATTAAAGCTTCATCGAAGTTGATAAATACGGAGAAATGATCCTTCGCAATTTTAGCAGCTTCAGCTAATGCATTAACAGGAGCGATTGTTCCATCTGTATAAATCTCTAGAATTAACTTATCATAGTCACTTCTATAACCTACACGAGTTGGTTCAATAGAATATTTAACACGAGTTACAGGACTGAAGAAAGCGTCGATAGCAATAGTACCAACTTCCTCAATATAATTCTCATTAACTTCAGATGGTACATAACCACGACCTAAGTCAATTTGAACTTCCATCTCAATATTTGCATCATCCATCATTGTGAAGAGTACAAGATCCTTATTTGTGATCTCTACCTGTCCGCGTTCAAAGTTCGCACCAGTAATTACTCCTGGTCCTTTGCATTCAATCAAAAGGTTAACGCTTTCACAATCTTCAGGCATCTTTATCTGCAACTTTTTCAATGCTGCGATGATATCTGCAATATCTTCTACAACACCTGGAAGTTGATCAAATTCGCTTGAGATTAAGTGAGGTACACCTTCTTCATTGAAGCTAGTGAACTTTACAGCAGTTACTGCATAACCTTGGATTGAAGATAAAAGAACTCTTCTGAGCGTATTTCCGATAGTTGTACCGAATCCACGTTCAAATGGATATGCAGTGAATTTACCATAATTAGCTTCTACCGCATTATGCTCAAAATTTGTTCCCTTGGGTTTTTTAAAACCCTTCAAGAGGTTTTTGCGTGCCATGGTTACTCCTTAAAGTCTGGAATACAACAAATGATTAATAATCATCTGTCTATTGTTTTGGCGCAGGAGGCTCACAAGGAGCCATCCTTAAAATTAATAGCATCCCAAGATTTACCTTGGAAATGCCCCATAAAATTATACTCTACGTGTCTTACGAGGACGACAACCGTTGTGAGGAATAGGAGTTACGTCACGAATAGAACGTACCTTTAGTCCTAATACACCCAAAGCACGGATTGCGCTTTCACGACCAACACCTGGACCCTTGACGTAAACATGTACTTCACGAAGACCATAATCCATAGCCTTCTTAGCAGCTGTTTCACAAGTTGTCTGAGCAGCATATGGAGTTGATTTTTTTGCACCACGGAATCCCAAACCACCAGCAGATGCCCAAGAGATGGCATTACCTTCAAGGTCTGTAAGGGTTACGATAGTGTTATTAAAAGTAGCCTGAATGTAAACATTACCTTCATAGACTGTCTTTTTAGCTTTACGTTTTGCTGTAGCCATTTATCTACTCCTTATTTCTTCTTACCAGCGACGGTCTTTTTCTTACCCTTACGTGTTCTAGCATTAGTTTTAGTCTTCTGACCACGTACTGGTAAGCCCTTTCTGTGACGAAGGCCGCGATAACAACCGATGTCCATAAGGCGCTTTATGTTCAAAGCTGTTTCTGTACGAAGACGGCCTTCAACCTTATAATTTTCTTCAATTTCTTGACGAAGAACTGTTAGTTCATCGTTAGAAAGAGTATTCATTCTTACATTTGGATCGATATTTGTTTTTTCACAAATTTCAACCGCTGAGACATTACCGATGCCATATAGATACGTTAATGCGATCTTAACAGCTTTGTTCGGCAAGTCAATACCTGCTATTCTTGCCATGAATGGCCTCCTAAAATATTTCTAGAGAGGTGGCTTTCGCCGAACCTTACTTCTGTCTCTGCTTATGCTTAGGATTTTCACAAATTATGCGAACAACCCCATTTCTTCTGATTACCTTGCATTTGTCACAAATTGGTTTGACACTTGCTCTGACTTTCATGTTAAGCTCCTATTATTTTCTTGCTTTAACTTGGCTAAAGATACCATCTTGGTGATGCATCTTCATAACACCCTCTACTTGTCTCATGGTATCGAGATCTACTCCTACCATAATAATTAGTGAGGTACCACCAAACAACATTGCTACTGATGATGGGAAATTGAAGAAATTCTGTACTATAGTTGGAATCAATGCGATAGCAGCTAAGAATATAGAACCAGGAAGAACGATACGGTTTATAACTTTTGTGAGGTATTCCTCTAGTTTTTCGCTCCTGACACCAGGAACGGAACCGCCGTTTTCACGGATCTGCTTAGCCATTTCCACAGGATTCATTGTAACCTGAGTATAGAAAAATGCGAAACCAATAATTAACAGGGCATAGATTATCATGTAGGGGGCGCCCTGTGGACTTAACCAGTTTGCAAACGATGCTAACCAACTCACCTCTGCTCCTAAACTAGAAGCAATCTGAAGTGGGAAACTCAGCAAAGCTGATGCGAAGATTACTGGTATAACATTGCTAGGGTTTAGTTTGACGGGGATATATGTGCTCTGTGAGCCATACATCTTTCTACCAACTACTCTCTTTGCATAGTTTACAGGAATCTTTCTTTCACCGGATTCTTCATATACGACTAGGGCAACAACAATGACGAACATTGCTGCAACTACCAAGATTGATATTGCATTGAATGTACCATCGCTAACACCCTTAAATAGAGTTACAATAGCGGATGGAATTCTTGCAACGATACCAGCGAAGATCAATAAGCTGATACCATTACCAATACCAAACTGAGTAATTTTATTACCTAGCCATACTAAGAACATACTACCTGCTGTTACAGCTAGCATTGCTATTAAAGTAAACGGTACACGACCCATGGTCATAACACCAGGAATCGAGTTTGCGTAGATTGTGATAACATAGGACTGAATCAAACAAACAACAATTGTACCATATCTAGTATACTGCTGTATTTTCTTAGCCCCGTGAGGGTCCTGTGCTAATTTTCTCAAACTAGGTACGACTATCATCAGCAACTGCAGAATGATCTGCATACTGATGTAAGGCATAACACCTAGCATAAATAGCGAGAAATTAGAGAACGCCCCGCCCGAAAAGAAGTTCAAATATTCTGTAAAACCAAAATTAGATGAGCTACTCTGTGAAAGAAAATACTGCTGAAGAACTTGAACATCAATACCAGGAATAGGAACTACTGCTCCAACTCTACTAATAAATAGTAGAAGAAAAGTAATTAATATTTTCTTTCTTAATTCTTTGATTCTCATCATGTCCACAAGGGAGTTTGCCATAACGCTTACCTTTTCTTATTTTTGTTATCTAATCTCACCGCCAGCTGCAACAATTTTTTCAACTGCTGATGCTGAGACTTTTAATCCTTCAATAATAACTTTTTTAGTGATATCACCATTAGAAAGAACCTTAGCT
>JALNVT010000198.1 GCA_023231265.1 Sphaerochaetaceae bacterium | reverse complement strand
GTCTTGATATTCATCTATAGCTTTAATGATAGCAACCAAGATCAAAATGAACTGTTTGTTATCACGTGGATTCTTACCAGGTTCTAGAAGGTTCACACCTTCGTCTGTTGAAATAGACCAGTTATTATGTTTACCAGAACCATTTACACCATCAAATGGTTTTTCATGTAGCAAGCAAACAAGGCCATGTCTTTCAGCAATCTTTTTCATAAGTTCCATTACAATCTGGTTGTGATCTGTTGAAACGTTGGCTGTAGTGAATACTGTTGCAAGCTCATGCTGTGCAGGTGCTACTTCATTATGCTTTGTTTTTGCATATACACCATATTTCCAAAGTTCTTCATCAAGATCAGCCATGAAAGCATTAACACGTGGTCTTAAATTACCAAAGTAATGATCATCTAATTCCTGACCTTTAGGAGCTCTAGCACCAATAAGAGTACGACCTGTATAGATTAAATCCTTTCTCTTTAAGAAAAGTTCTTTATCAACTAAGAAGTATTCCTGTTCTGGACCAACTGTAACATCAATATATTTAGAACTCTTACCAAACAATGCAAGTACACGCTTTGTCTGAGTTGAAATAGCTTCCATTGATCTTAGTAAAGGAGTCTTTTTGTCCAATATCTCACCACTGTAAGATACAAATACTGTTGGAATACATAGAGTGCCATCTTTAACAAATGCATAACTTGTAGGATCCCAAGCTGTATAACCTCTAGCTTCAAATGTAGATCTTATTCCACCTGATGGGAATGAAGATGCATCTGGTTCACCTTTGATCAATTCTTTACCACTGAAACTTAAAATTACATTTCCGTCCTTAGTAGGAGAGATAAATGAATCGTGTTTTTCTGCTGTTATTCCTGTTAAAGGTTGGAACCAGTGAGTGTAGTGTGTTGCGCCCTGATTCATAGCCCATTCTTTCATTGCATGAGCTACTGCGTTTGCAATATCAATGTCTAGGTCTTTACCTTCTCTGATTGTATTCTTCAGTTTCTTGTACACGTCTTTTGGTAAACTATCTTTCATAGCATTGTCACCAAATACTCTCTCACCGAAATAATCTGTTACCTTTTCCATAATATTTTCTCCTAAAAAGTATAAAAAAAAGGCAAAGGCGCTGATAGCTATATAAACTACCAGCGCCTTTGCTGATGCTCTAAACATATCGAAAAACCATAAAAAGTGTCAATAGTAAATAAGAAAAAAAGATATTTTTATATGCAAAAACTGTATTTTTATACAAAAAAGCGTTGCAAAAATAATTTTTATTATTTAATTTAAAATAAAAATAATCCATAATTATTAATTAAAAGCTAAATATAATATAGTAATATTTACTTATATTATGATTTTTTATATTTTTAGGGCTTATGCAAAATATTCGTTTATAGACAAAATTATCTATTTTTAATAGTATGCAGGAAAAGGCAAACGAGCCTTTTATATATAATTTGATGAGACAATGGCGTCTTAACAGGATAGGTTTACTATCCCGTTTGGACGTCATTTTTTTGAGGAGATAATTTTATGATAAAGAGAGAGGGAGAAGTTAGAATACCATCAGGATGTGCTATCACTGGTATATTTTCAAAAAAGAGGAAACTATTTTCTGGACAAATGGCTATCGACTCAATTAGAGTCATGCACGACAGATCAAATGGTTTAGGCGGTGGTTTTGCTGGATATGGTATATACCCTGAATATGAAGACTATTTTGCATTACATGTACTATATGATGACAAAAAAGCAAAATTAGAGACCGAAGAATTCTTAGATGAACATTTTGATGTAATCAATTTATCAAAGATTCCTACAAGAAAGATCCCATCAATTAAAAATGAACCTTTAATTTGGCGTTATTTCGTTGAACCTCTACACACAAAACTTACTGACAGTCAGTTAGAAGAATATGAATATACAGCTCGCTGTGTTATGAAGGTCAATACTAGAATTACAGGTGCTTGCATCATTTCATCTGGTAAGAACATGGGTGTATTTAAAGCTATGGGTTATCCAGAAGATGTTGGTGAGTTCTATAGACTAGAAGATTATAAAGGGTACTGTTGGACCGCTCATGGTAGATACCCTACAAACACACCAGGATGGTGGGGTGGAGCTCATCCATTTTCATTGCTAGATTTCTCTGTTGTTCATAACGGTGAGATCTCCAGTTATGATGCAAACCGTCGTTTCATGGAGATGTTTGGATACAAATGCACTCTACAGACAGATACAGAAGTAATTACATACATGATTGATTATCTACATAGAAAGCAAGGTCTTCCTTTAGATAAGGTAGCTCATATATTAGCTGCTCCTCTGTGGAGCACCATCGACAGAATGGAAGAGAAAGAAAAAAATGAGATCACTTATCTCAGAAAGAATTTCTCCAGTGCTTTGATTACTGGACCATTCTCAATTTTAGTTGGATTTGACGGCGGCCTAATGGCTCTGAATGACAGACTCAAACTTAGATCCCTTGTTGTCGGTACAAAAGATGACATGGTTTATGTGGGATCGGAAGAATCTGCTATCAGAATTCTTGAGAAAGATTTTGATACTCTAACTTACCCAAAAGGTGGAATACCTTACATCGTTACACTGGAGGACCAACAATAAATGAAAGTAGAATATTTTCAGCCAGAATATAAAGTTATAAGAGATATGGACAGATGCATAGACTGCGGTATATGTGTAAAGCAGTGTGCTAACGAAGTCCATCTAAGAGATAAAAATAAGAAGCTATACACAGTAGATAAAAACTGTGTTAACTGCCATCGTTGTGTTGCAACTTGCCCAGTTGGAGCTCTAACAATTGAAAAGAATGAATTTGGATTCAAGAGAAATAAATCTTGGAGCGATGACGATATAAACAATATTTTCAGACAGGCAGCTACAGGTGGTGTTCTGTTGGCTTCTATGGGAACTGCAAAGGAATATCCAATTTATTGGGATAAGATCCTCATCAATGCATCCCAGGTAACCAACCCATCAATTGATCCTATCAGAGAGCCTATGGAAACAAGAACTTTCCTTGGTAAGAAAAACTCACAGATTGAATTTGATGAGAATGGTGATATCAAAACAGAGGAGAAACCTTTCATTGAATTGTCAACTCCTATAATGTTCAGTGCTATGAGTTATGGTGCTATCTCACTTAATGCTCACAGAGCATTGGCAGAAGCTGCAGAAGATTTAGGAATTCTATATAACTGTGGTGAAGGTGGTCTTCATAAATCATTGTACAAATATGGTGATAGCACAGTTATCCAGGTTGCTTCAGGTAGATTCGGTGTTACCAGTGGTTATCTTGAAAGTGGTGCTGCAATTGAAATTAAGATTGGACAGGGAGCAAAACCTGGTATTGGTGGTCACCTAACTGGTGCTAAGATCAACCAAGAGATCAGTAAGACAAGAATGATTCCAGAGAAATTTGATGCAATCAGTCCAGCTCCTCACCATGATATCTATTCAATTGAAGATTTGAGACAGCTTGTAGATGTATTGAAAGAAGCAACAGATTATAAGAAACCAATCATTGTAAAAGTTGCTGCAGTACATAATATCAGCAGTATCGTAAGTGGTATTGCAAGATCTGGTGCAGATATCATTGCTATTGATGGTTTCAGAGGTGGTACTGGTGCAGCTCCATTGAGAATCCGTGATAACGTTGGTATTCCTATTGAATTGGCACTTGCTGCATGTGATGAAAGACTTCGTGATGAAGGTATTCGTGATGATGTAAGCTTGGTAGTTGGTGGTAGTATCCGTCACAGTGCTGATGTAATCAAAGCTATTGCTTTGGGTGCTGATGCAGTATACATCGGAACAGCTCCTTTAATTGCTCTTGGCTGTCACATGTGCAGAACCTGCAGTAAAGGTCTATGTAACTGGGGTATTGCTACTCAGAAAGAAGATCTTGTCAAACGTCTTGATCCTGAAGAAGGAAGAGAGAGACTTGTCAATCTTGTATCCGCATGGAATTCTGAAATCAAAGAGATGATGGGTGGTATGGGTATAAACAGTATTGAAGCTTTACGTGGTAACCGTCTCATGTTACGTGGTATTGGATTGAACTTGAAAGAGTTAGAAGTACTTGGAATCAAGAGTGCAGGAGAGTAAAGATGAAAAACATTGATGCAAATAACGTTGGTTATAAACAATTGAATAAAATCATCCGTTATGAAGATGATAGTCATGTAACACTTTCGAATGTTATGGGACAGCGTTTCATAGGTTGTGCTCTTGAGAATAAAAATATAGATATCACTGGTATTCCTGGAAATGCTTTGGGCGCATGCTTAAATGGTGGTTCAGTTATTACTGTTCACAACAACTGTCAAGATGCTACAGGCGACACAATGAACAATGGTAAGATCATTGTTCATGGTAACTGTGGAGATACTGCAGGTTATGCAATGCGTGGTGGTAAGATTCTTATCAAAGAATCTGGTGGATATAGAATGGGTCTTCATATGAAGGCCTATGAAGAAAGACAACCATTGATGATTATTGGTGATAGAGTTGGATCTTTCTGTGGAGAATATCTTGCTGGTGGAACAATTATTGTTCTTGGTTATAAGCAGGACGGAAAATGCCCTGTAGGTAATTTCTGCGGAGCTGGTATGTACGGTGGAAGAATCTTTTTGAGGTCCGATGTACTACCAAAAGATTTATCTCCTCATGTTGAAGCTAAAAAAG
>JALNVT010000197.1 GCA_023231265.1 Sphaerochaetaceae bacterium | reverse complement strand
TTCTTGGTTGTATTTTCTAAGGGCCTGCAAAACAAGAGCTTTTGCACCGATATCAATACCACGAGTAGGTTCTGCAACAAAAAGAAGTTTTGGCTCAAGAGCAAATGCTTTAGCCAAACAGATTTTCTGCTGATTACCTCCACTGAGTTCCTTTGCTTTCTGTTTTGTTGATATACATTTTATCTGAAGGGATTCAACAAATTCATTTGTTGCCTTCTCAATGGCTTCTGTATCTCTCCATGAAAACAGTCCTTTAAAATATTTCTTCAAATATTTATTGTTAACTTGCATTGCAGAGAATGATACATTCCATTCAAGAGTTTCATCTAAAAGTAGTCCAACACCACGTCTATCTTCCGATACGAAAGCAAGACCAGCGTCCAATAAAGATTTAGGATTGTTCAAAAGAAGTTCTTTTCCTTCAAACGTGAGCTTACCACCGGATGTGTAGAGTCCCATAACACCATTAGGAATACCAAGTTTACCTTGGCCTGCCATTCCACCGATACCTATGATCTCACCTTTTTTGACATCCAGATTTATATCTCTTACAGTCTCTCCAGGCATATCTACCCAAAGATTTTCAATACTGAGTACAGTTTCTTTTCCACTGTAATCGAAAGTTCTGTGTTCTATTTCAGTTTTAACCGATCGTCCAACCATCCATTTAGCAATGTCTTGGACCTTAACACCTTTAGCTGGTGTGTGTTTGATTATAAGACCATCTCTCATAACCATCATGTTATCACATACATCAATTATCTCTTGAAGTCTGTGACTGATGAATATGATTGCAATTCCACGTTTGCTAAGCTTTCGCATTGCAACCAAAAGGCTATTTGCCTCCTGTTCGCTTAGAACTGCTGTAGGTTCATCAAGAACCAAAAGTCTGATTCCTTGATTCTCACCTTTCCCTGCCTTACTTAACTCACGTGCAATTTCTGTAAATTGCATGTGACCAACAGGCATGGAAGAAACTTTCATGCTTGAATCTAATTCAACGTCTAATTTTACTATAGCTTTATCAGCTAATTCTGTCATTTTTTCACGATCTATTGAGTCCATTCGGTCTCCGAATAAATCGCTTACTATTGATTTTTTTACTGGTTCGCGGTTCAAAAGAATGTTTTCAGCGGCTGTAAAATTTGGTAAAAGAGAGAACTCTTGATGTACCATTCCTATGCCTTTATCTAAAGCGTCGAGAGGTGTTGTAAAATTAACCTCTTCACCATCAATAATAACTTTTCCGCCGTAACCACCAGTTGCTTGGATTTCATCCATGCCAAAAAGAATTTTCATTAAAGTACTTTTTCCGGCACCATTTTCTCCTACCAATCCTAAAATTTCACCTTCTCTAACAGTAAAATTTATATCGGACAGTACTTGGTTGCCTGAGAAGTCTTTACTGATGTTTCTCATCTCCAATAAAACATCATTTTCTTCACTCATTGGTTATCCTCTATGTTTAATGCAAGAAATTGCAAAGGCATGTATACAAGCCTTTGCAACTCCTAATAACGATTTTTATAAGTATTTATTATTTTACTGTATAATATTTTTCTGGAATTTCTAATTCAGGAGTACCCATGTATCCCTTACCCATAATATAAGTATCTTGATAAATCAATACCAAGTTCTTTGTTTTGATACCAGTGTTTGAATCAGTGTAGAATGCACCATTCCATTTAGCATCACCAGTGTACTTAGAATAAGCTCTCATGATATCAGAAAGTTTCAATAATTCACTGTCGCCGTTAAGAACGTTGATTGCATGTTGACCAAGACCAGCTGTAGTTGTGTAGCCATAACTGTAAGCCCATGTACCAAATCTACCAGCACCACCATCTTCAACAATAGTTGATTCAACCTTCTTCAAGATTGCAGGGAAGTTACCAGATTCTTCTGAAAGGTCAATACCCAATGCTCCAGGATAACCCATCAATGGAGATGGAAGGTCAGCTTCGATGAAGTAACCACCATATTGCATCAACTGTTTCAATAAAGGTTCTGTATGTGCATCGTTAGTACAGAAGAATGCTGTATTCTGTCCGTATTTCTCTACCCATGCTGGAACTTTTTCTAAGATATATTGTTGAGCACCTGCAACACCAACATCACTTGTTGGATCTGGAGCTGTTTCAAATACAAACTTCATACCTAAATCATTACATGTTTCTTCCATGATAGCAGCACGACGTGATAGAGTTTCATAACTCATATGACGAGGGAATGAGATGTGAACGAATGTATCACAACCCAATTCATAAGCTGTATGAATGATTAAGTAACCACGAGATACAAAGTCATTATTAACTACTAAATCAGCAGCTGATGAGATAACACCTGGATCTTCGTGAGATTCACCAGCGATACATAATACGTCTGGTCTCTTGTCTTTTACACGACGGAAAGCTTCTGTTGTACCAGGAATACTCTGGTTAACGATGATAGCTTTGATCATTGGATCATCTGCCAAACCTGAAATAACAGAAATTGTTGTTTCAGCTTCGTCCATGAAGTTATCAGGGTAAGTTACGTGTTGAATCATACCGCCATCTTCAACTGAACCATATTCGGCAATTAAAGCCTCTGCACCACGAAGGTCATCTTCTGACTGTGATACAGTACCAGTAACAACACCAATGTGGAAATCATTTTTTTCCATAGTAGTGCTTTCTGCTGCAACTTCTTTAGTACCATTAGCAAACAAGCCAAAGGTAACCATTGTGCAAACTAAAAGTAATGCAAAAATTTTTTTCATAAATCTCTCTCCTAATCGATTTTTTCTATATTTTACAATGATTTTGTTCAGAATACAATATTGATATGCAATAAGTGCATAGGTATACATAATATATGCATTTTATATTATCCGTAATTATTTTTTGATTCTTTTAGTTTAATGGGGGTTTTTGAACATGTATTTTTATGTATTTCTCAATAAATAGCTCAAGTTGGCATGCTTATAATATTTTAAAAATAGATAGCAAGTGTTATTATAGTAAAATATTTATCAAAAAACGTATAAATAATAACAGTATAAAGTTAACTTATTTTAAGTAAAACCAAATTTAATCAAAAATAATATATCTATTTTGTACTATTTATCATATTTTTGTTTTATTAATTTGCTAAAAACATCTCCAATTGCTGCTACTTCATTAAAAAATAACATCATTTTTTTGAGAAATATCTGCATTATAGATTGATCTCGTTAGAATTGGCTATTTAAGAGAAAAAAATACAGGATAAATTCATCATACATCTCTCAAAAAAAAAGAAGATTGCAAGACATGATTTATAATTTTGTTTTATTGATACTGTATATCATTAAGTTTTATTATACTAATTAATTGTTAAATATCATTTATTTCTTATTGGATGAACTGCAGATATATCAAAATGCCTCAAAACAGGCTTTTATTATCATGAAAAATAATAAACAGACATGAAATTTGTATTATATACATATATACATATTTATAAACCGTGGTATCATACAATATAAGTTTCAAACTACTTATGATTTTTATAGATTCAGGAGCATGCAAGATGAAAGTAACAATTGCAACAGATTCTTTTAAAGGAAGTGCAACTTCAATGGAAGTGGCAGAAGCCATAGAAAGAGGTATTCATAGAGTAAACAAAGAGATTATCTGTGATAAATATCCAGTTGCCGATGGTGGTGAAGGTCTAATTGATACACTCAGTCAAGAAAATGATGAGATTGTAAATATTGAGGTTCATGGTCCTTTATTTGAAAAACGCAATGCATATTATTTGAAAAGAGATAATATGGCAGTCATCGAGATGGCTGCGGCAAGTGGTCTTCCTCTTGTTCCAGAAAAAAAAAGAAATCCTCTAAACACAACAACTCTTGGTACTGGTGAATTGATGCTTCATGCATTAGAAAATGGATGCACAGAATTGATCATCGGTATTGGTGGCAGTGCAACCAACGATGGAGGAATTGGACTTCTTTCAGCTCTGGGTGCTAAATTCTTAAACGAAAATAAAAAAGTCTTGACACCTGATGGTAAAGCACTTAAAGATATAAGAGAAGTAGATTTATCAGGCATGTCCAGTTTGTTGAACAATGCAAATATAAGAGTTGCATGTGATGTAGACAATCCTTTATGCGGAGAGAATGGTTGCAGTGCAATTTATGGTCCTCAAAAAGGTGCAACACAGCAAATGGTAAGTGACATGGATGGATGGTTGTACAATCTGTCTAAAATTTCTAATAAAGAAGACATTGCTCAACTTGCAGGTGCAGGTGCAGCTGGTGGTCTTGGTTTTGCTTTGAACGGCTTCTGCGGTGCAGAACTTGAAAGTGGAATAACCCTTGTTCTTGATTTGATTGGTATTGGTGAATCTTTAAAAGATTCTTCTTTGGTCATCACAGGAGAAGGTAAAATAGATGGACAGAGCGTCAGGGGTAAGGTTCCAGTTGGAGTTGCCTCCCTCGCTGCAAAATATAACTTACCTGTTATTGCAATGGCAGGTGATATTGGATCCGGTACAGAAGTTTTATATGAACATGGACTATCTGCAATAGTGAGCACAACAAATGCTGCAATGCCTCTAGCAAAAGCTATGGCAAGGTCATTGGAGCTAACAGAAGATGCTGCATTCAGAACTTGGCATCTGATCGAGATGGCTCAAAAAATCAAATGAGTAATTAATTAAGTTAAAAATGGATATATTCAATATTAC
>JALNVT010000196.1 GCA_023231265.1 Sphaerochaetaceae bacterium | reverse complement strand
ATTGAGTTCCTACTCGAAGATGATCTTTGCTGCTTCATGGAAGTCAATGCAAGAATACAGGTTGAACATCCTGTTTCAGAGATGGTCTCATCAATTGATCTTATAAAAGAGATGGTCAAGATTTCATTCGACAGACCTTGCAATGCCATGAAGAGTGATCCTATTTTGAAGGGCCATGCAATGGAAGTGAGAATCAATGCTCTTTCATGTGGAAAGATAACAAAATTCAATCCTCCTTTGGGACCTTTTGTAAGATGTGATACACACATCTATACAGGATTTGATGTGTCCCCTTTCTACGATTCCATGCTTCTTAAGGTAATTGTAAGTGGTGCAAGCAGAATTGAATGCATCGATAGAATGATAGTGAGTCTGAAAGAACTTGAAATTGAAGGCATCAAAACTAACATAGATCAGAGCATCAATATATTGAATAACAAACAGTTCAGATCAGGTAAGTACGACACCTCTCTTTATAAAAAAATCGAAAAGGAAATATAGATATGAGTAAAACAATACAATGTCCCTCTTGTCATGAGGAAATCAATGAAGAGGAATTTCTAAAATCAAATAAAGTTTGCCCATTTTGCAATTACCATTTCAGGTTGAAATCACAGGAGCGAATAGACCTAATATGTGATGAAGGAAGTTTCAAAGAGGTATTCACCAACATAAAAACTTCCAATCCTTTGAATATGGAAGGTTATGAGGAGAAACTTGAGCAGCAGAGAGAGAAGTCTGATTTAGAAGAAGCTGTAATTGCAGGTGAATGTAAAATTAAGGGCGAGGATGCACTTCTTTGTGTTATGTCCTTCGATTTCATGGGAGGCTCTATGGGGGCTCTTGTTGGAGAGAAGATCACAGAGACAATGCTTCAAGGTGCTCTAACAGATACTCCCGTAATAATATGCACTGCAAGTGGTGGAGCTAGAATGCAGGAGGGAATCTTCTCTCTGATGCAGATGGCAAAGACAAGTTCAGCAGTATCTCTCATGAATAAATGTGGTGTTCCATTGTTCATTGTTCTAACTCATCCAACAACAGGTGGAGTTACAGCATCATTTGCAATGCTAGGTGATGTCATTCTAAGTGAAAGCGGAGCTCTAATAGGCTTTGCTGGCCCTCGTGTTATACAGGGTACAATTGGTGAGAAACTACCTGATGGATTTCAGACTTCCGAGTTTCAAAAAGAACATGGATTTGTCGATGCAATTGTTGATCGCAAAGACTTAGCAACAACACTTAACTATTTAATTAGAACACATAAAGGATAGATCATGGCTGATATTAAATACGAAGATATGAGAGAGAAACTTGATAGAATTGACAAATATACCAATATTGAAGAGCCCTGCAAGAAGGACAAAACAGCTTGGGAATGTGTTCAACTATCAAGAAGAGTCAATCGTCCAGGTGTGAAGGAATATATTGATTTGATCTGTGATGAATTCATGCCATTATCTGGTGATAGATTGTTTGGAGATGATCACTCAATGCTTGGTGGCATTGGTATGATTGATGGCAGGGCTGTCACAATCATCGGCAACGTTAAGGGATCAAATCTAAAAGAAAACATTGATGTTAATTATGGTATGAGTCATCCTGAAGGTTACAGAAAAGCCCTCCGTCTTGCAAAGCAAGCAGAGAGATTCAATCGACCAATAATAACATTCATTGATACTCCAGGAGCTTTTCCAGGTCTTGGTTCAGAGGAACGAGGAATTGGCGAGGCAATTGCTACAAATTTGAAAGAATTATCAACAATATCGGTGCCAGTCATAACCTTCATAATAGGTGAAGGAGGAAGTGGCGGTGCTCTTGGAATTGGTGTTGGTGACAAACTATATCTTCTTGAAAATGCAGTTTATTCTGTTATAACTCCAGAGGGGTTTGCATCAATTCTTATGAAAGATCCATCAAAGGCTGAAGAGGCTGCAAATATAATGAAGATGACCGCAAAAGATCTACTCGATATGGAAATCATTCATGGAATAATTGCTGAGGTTGAGGAAGGTGCACAAGCAGATCCTGAATTCACTGCTTCTTTGATCAAAAAAACTATAATAAAAGATTTGGACAATCTCTGTTCAAAATCAAAAGAAGCTCTTGTACGTTACAGATTGAACAAAATCAGATCCATTGGTTCAACTGTTGAAACAAAATCAAAGAATCAAATTCTCACCAAGGTCCTTCAAAAACTTGGTGATGAGATCTAATCAATCTTTTAATCATTACTTTTCAGCTTGCTTTTTTAAGGGGGAAGCAAGCTGATTTTATCAATCAACCAGTCTTTCAATGCTTCAAACTTCTTATTTTTCACAATCAAAGCTTATCTGTGAAAATTTATTGATTTTTTTCTATCAATTCTACCAATATCTTTGAAATATTTGGGTATTATAATAACCATCAATTTAAGACATCAAAAGATATCAATAAATACATTGAGAGTTCAATTATTGATGTATTCCTATAATTATCAGTCAATCAACAATAATTTCAAACATACCTAAATGCCAAATAAAACAAAGTTGAGAGGTTTCATTTTCTTGACATACAAGGCCTGTCATGGTTATATGTTACATAACAAGGTAAAACAAAATAAAAAGCCAATTATTACCAAATATTATTACTGGCTCATTGTATGAAAACATGCGAGTTGCTCTCACTCTTTTTATATAGACAATTATATTTATTAAAAATCTTGCCTAAAATAACAACCAATGGTTTAAAAGCCTTTGAAATATCTTTGAATTAAACTAGGAGAAGTTTATGAAAAAAATTAGAAATATTTTACTTTGTTCTGCTCTAGCAATCACTCTTGTATCATGTACAAGTATGCAAGACGTCAACACTGCAAAAACTTGCAACACAGATGATATGGTGTATTCATCCCAGATTTTGGATATTGAATATGCATCACAGACTGTAACTTACAGTGAGCTAGCAGCTAATTTAGAAAAATTAACTGGCGCTGAAATTACAGAGGACTCAGATCCTGTTATGGCAATTGTTGAAGCAACTGATTTTACTAAATTGGCTTTGACATACAGTGAAGAGAAAGCAGCTTCTAGAATGGATTATTATGGCATAGCTGACTTAGGTAGCTTTGATGCTAAATATGTAGCTTGTGCTCTTGATTCACATTTACTTGATACAGCTGATTTCAAAGCATTGGTATCTAGTGAAGGTGCAGTATCACAGCAATTGGCTTACCACATCACCATGATAGTTGCTCGTCAATTGGGACTTGCAAGAAACTACATTGGAAGAGCAAGTGATTCAGACATCATGGTCAAAGTAGCAGATACTTTCAATGAACTTTACATGTACTCAGAAAGCACTTTAGATGAACTTGGTGCAACTCTTGTTCAAGAGAAAGCTTCCACAGGTTTCAACATCAAACAAGATGGATACAATGCAAACTTCATTCCTGAATTGACAATCAAATATGGTCACTGTGATGAACTGCACCTAAAGCAGTTGATTGCCCTTTTGAACAGTGAGAACATTGATGCAAAGATTCAAATTGAACCAAAAACATCTATCTATGAATACCTGCCTGAATGGGGACCATTCCCAGAAACAACTCCAGAATACCGTGTTGAGCAGTATTCTGAAGATCTAGCTCTTGTTCATGCAGTGGAATATGATGTTATGTTTGAATTCGATAATGAAGAAGACATGCAGATGTTTGATTCTATCATCAACAAATATTCAAAGAAGAACAGTGAGAACCAAGCAGAAGGCAGCACTGTTAAATTGATTGATGGCGCATGGTGGCAGCCACTGTACTCAACATCAGTTTCTAATCTTGATGAAAGTGCTTACACTTTAATTTACGATAATGTTGCAACCATCAATGGTTACTCAATTCACCCTTATTCATTAGTTGAAAACTCAGCAGCTCTTGAAGCAGAGATGGAAGTGTTATCTGGCTTGGATACTGTTGCATTGCCTCTATATGTAAACAATGCATTCTACAGATACATCACAGGAACATCCTGGGAATAAGTCTAAAACTTTGTAACAATTCAGGGGTCATCAATAATACCTTATTTTATTGATGGCCCTTTTTCTATTATAATGCAGATGGAGGATTATTAGATTATGAAAAATGAAGTCACACAAAAGATTGAGAGCATCATCAAAGAACAGGATATGGAGAGAATAGAGGTTGAGGGATGCTATGTAAAACGCATTTACTTGAGTGATATTTCCTACAATGATGAGCAGAGGCTTGGAAGTCACATGTATGGACTCTATGCTCCTGAGATAGACAGTCAGTCTTGTTTTCATCGACTCACCTGCGATGAGCTGTGGCATTTTTACGGCGGAGATCCGATTACATTGTATCTGATATATCCTGATAGAGAGTTAAAAGAGTTCACACTCAGTCAAAAGTTTGGAGAGAATGAAGCTCCAACTTTCCTCATACCTAGAGGAGTGTGGCAAGCTGGAAAGACTCAAGCTGGAGGGCAATATTCACTCTTTGGATGCACTGTTTTCCCATCATTTGCTGATGGTTGCTTCTATGTCGAGGGAAAAGATGAACTGCTGAAGAAATATCCAGAGCACAAATCAGTCATTGAAGAATTTGGTTATGATGAGTAGCAACTGATTCAAACAGAAAGTCTCGATTTAAATACAACAATCCAAATCATCAATAATTTATTGCAGATTTGGATTGTATTTTTCAATCATATTTATTTTATAGATACCCAACAGGATGCGTCTCTTACCAATGAAGTATTTATTATGCCAATT
>JALNVT010000195.1 GCA_023231265.1 Sphaerochaetaceae bacterium | reverse complement strand
TACATATAATATATCTGCAGGTAAGATAGAAGGAATTAACAACAAGATTAAAACAGCACGTCGCAAGGCTTTTGGCTATTCTGATGATGACTATTTCTTTCTAAAGCTCTTTGATGCAAGTAGAAAAAGCTATGTAAGAAATCCATCTGCAAATAAAATATCTAAAATCCCACAAAATTTATGATTGAGCCTATATTTTGAAAAATCTGTTTTTTTGAAGGATAATAATTTGGAAAGTTGCATTATATTCAGAAGTAACTCTGATAAATTCTATAAAGTATATCTCAAATCTAAAAAATATACGATTTATTCTTATAACAAATTCTTTAGAATATGACAGTTTTGTTGCAAAATATATAAAAAATTTTGTATATTTGTTGCATTTTCTTTGTAGTTAAATAGATATATTAATATTTATTACAAAAGTGTTGTTTTTCTGTTGCATAAATTTTAATTTTTAGGTACTTTTTCTCTATCAGTAAATAAGGAAAGATTATGAAAAACAAAGTTGCAGTTATCATGGGATCCTCCAGTGATCTCGATAAGGTGAAACCCGCTATCAATGTCTTGAAGGACCTTGGGATAGCCTACAGTGTTCATATACTCAGTGCACATCGCACGACTGATGAAACCATTGCATTTGCACGAGATGCTCACAAGACGTATTCCGTTATAATATGTGCAGCTGGAATGGCAGCACATCTTGCAGGAATCGTTGCAGCAAATACGACAATACCAGTAATAGGTATACCTATATCGGCAAGACTTGGGGGGATGGATGCACTCTTATCCACTGTCCAAATGCCCTCTGGAATACCAGTTGCAACCGTTGCAATTGATGGCGCTAAAAATGCAGCCATATTGAGCGCTCAAATCTTGGCACTTGATGACAACACACTCTCTCAGAAACTTATACAAATGCGTGATGATGGCAGAAAAGCCATTTTAGAAGCTAATTCAACTATAACTGATGCCCTGTAATCTTGCGGGGCTATTTTTTTATCGGAGGACATATGAATAAAACTGAAATGCTATACGAAGGTAAAGCTAAAAAAGTTTGGGCAACAGAGGATGAAAATCTATGCATCGTATCTTATAAAGATGATGCTACAGCTTTCAATGGTTTGAAAAAAGGAACTATCGTTGGTAAAGGTTCAATAAACAACAGAGTTTCAAATTACTTCATGAAGATCATCGAAGATAAGGGAATTCCAACTCATGTAGTTGAAGAATTAAGCGACAGAGAGACTCTTGTTAAAAGAGTTGAAATTGTTCCTTTAGAAGTCATAGTAAGAAATATTGCAGCAGGTTCTCTTGCCAAACGTCTTGGCCTTGAGGAAGGTACTGTGATGAGTCATCCTGTACTTGAATTCTGTTACAAAAATGATGCATTGAATGATCCAATGGTAAATACATCTCATATCATCGCAATGGGCTTCGCAACTCGCGAGGAACTTGATTTGATAAGTAAGTACAGCTTCCAGATAAATGAAATTCTCAAAGGAATTTTAGAGATGGACAACATCACTCTTGTTGACTTCAAAATTGAATTTGGAAGAATGAAAGATGGTACAATCATCCTTGCTGATGAGATCTCTCCAGACACATGTCGTTTCTGGGATTCAAGAACAAGTGAAAAATTAGATAAGGACAGATTCAGAAGGGATCTTGGTGGCGTCGAAGATGCTTATCAGGAAATTCTAAAACGAGTTATGGGAAACAAATAATGGCTGCTAAGTTACATGAAGAATGTGGAATCTTTGCAGTCAGCGAGGGGAAAACTCCCCTCGATGTTGTAACTGCCTGTTACTATGGGCTTTTTGCCCTTCAACACAGAGGTCAGGAAGGATGTGGTATTGCTGTGAATCACAGCAAGAACATATCACTTTATAGAGATCTCGGTCTTGTGAGTCAGGTATTTACCAAAGATGTTCTTGAAAAGATTCCAGGTGGTTCTATGGCTGTAGCTCACGCCCGTTATGGTACAACGGGTGATAACAACAGAATGAATGTTCAACCTCTTGTTATAAATCATAAAAAAGGAAAGATGGCATTGGCTCATAATGGCAATCTTATCAATGATTTTGAACTCAGAGATGAACTTGAATCAAAAGGATCTATATTTCATACCACCAGTGATAGTGAGGTAATTGCCTACATCATAACAAAATACAGATTGCAGACAAGCACCATTGAACAGGCCGTAGTTAAAGCTATGGATGAAATCAAAGGTGCATATTCAATCTGTGTTATGACTGATGAAAAATTGCTTGTTGCTCGAGATCCCCGAGGTTTCAGACCTCTTGTTATCGGTACGTTAGGTGATAGATTCATCTTTGCAAGTGAGACATGTGCTCTTGATACCGTTGGTGCAACTTTTCTACGAGATGTTGAACCAGGAGAGGTTGTATCATGTGTTGATGGTGAGCTTGTTAGTGACAGAACTCATTGCAAGAAAGAGCCAAAATCTCTTTGTGTATTTGAGCTGCTATATTTTGCTCGTCCAGATAGCATCATAGACAGCATTCCTGTACTCAATGCAAGACTCAGAGCCGGATCCTTTTTAGCTCTTGAGCATCCTGTTCAGGCTGATGTAGTAATAGGTGTTCCTGATTCAGGAATCACTGCTGCCATTGGTTATTCAAGGCAGAGTGGCATTCCTTATGGTGTTGGTCTCATAAAGAACAAGTACATAGGAAGAACTTTCATACAACCTCAGCAGGGTCAGCGAGATACTGGTGTTAAGATAAAACTCAATGCCATCAAATCTACAGTTGAGGGCAAACGTGTTGTCTTGATTGATGATTCAATTGTAAGAGGGACAACAAGTAAGAGAATTGTTCAGCTGCTTAGAGATGCTGGTGCGAAAGAGATACATCTCAGATCCAGTGCTCCTAAATTCCTATATCCCTGTTACTTTGGAACAGATATAGATTCAAGTGAGAACCTGATGGCATATAAATATACCGATGATGAGATGAAGAGTCTTCTAGGTGTTGATTCATTGGGCTTCTTGAGTACCGAAAATGTTACAAAACTCAGTGATACAGGAATAGAAGGTTTCTGTACTGCATGTTTCAGTGGCAATTATCCAATTAAAAATAATAAAACAAAAAATAAATTCCGCTTGGAATAAGAGGACGTTATGGCAAAAAGTCAGTCAGACAGTTACAAAAAAGCCGGTGTAGATATTGAAGCTGGTTATAAATCAGTTCAGATGATAAAGAGCAGTGTTGCAAAAACATATTCAAAGAATGTTTTGAGTGATCTCGGTGGTTTCGGTGGTCTTTTTGAAATGGATCTAAGCGATATCCCAAATCCTGTTCTTGTTTCAGGAACTGATGGCGTTGGTACCAAGCTGAAATTAGCTTTCTTGATGGATAAGCATGATACGATTGGAATTGATTGTGTTGCAATGTGTGTGAATGATATCATCACTGTTGGTGCAAAACCTTTGACTTTCCTTGATTACATTGCAGTTGGTAAGAATGAGCCTTCAAAGATAAAATCTATTGTAGATGGAGTTGTTGAAGGATGTCTTCAATCAGGATGTGCTCTTGTTGGTGGAGAGACCGCAGAGATGCCTGGTTTCTACAGTGAAGGTGAGTATGATATTGCAGGTTTTGCAACAGGTGCTGTTGATAAGAGCAAGGTCATCGATAAAGAGAAAATGGTTGAAGGTGATGTTTTAATCGCTCTTGAAAGCAGTGGTGTTCATTCAAATGGTTTCTCTCTTGTAAGAAGTGTTTTCAATCTAGAAGAGGATGCATTCAAGACCTTCGAGGGTTTTGATAGACCTCTTGGTGAGGTACTTCTTGAGCCAACAAAGATTTATGTAAAAGATATTCTTTCAATCAAAGATAAAGTGAACATCAAAGCGATCTCACATATAACAGGTGGTGGATTCTATGAAAATCTTCCAAGAGCCTTGAAGGATGGTCTGACAGCTGAGGTTGTTAAAGATTCAATCAAGACTCCAGAGATCTTCAACCTAATTGAAAAGACAGGTAATATTCCGAATAGGGATATGTACAATACATTCAACATGGGTGTTGGAATGGTCATCATTGTTGCAAAAGAAGATGCAGAACTAACTCTATCTACAATCAAAGGTTCCTATGAAATAGGAAAAATTGTGAAAGGTGATGAGGGAATAATTTTATGCTAAGAGTTGCTATCTTGGTATCTGGTGGTGGAACAAATCTTGAAGCTATATTGAAAGCTAAAGATGAAGGGAAGCTACCAAACGCGTCAATTGAGCTTGTTGTTTCAAACAAGAAGAATGCTTTTGCTCTTGAAAGAGCAAAAAAGCATGGCGTGAGAGCTATATATTTAAAAAACACTGAATTTGAGGAAAACCTCGTCAATATAATCACAGGGGAATCTATTGATTTGATTGTGTTGGCGGGTTTTCTGAAAATTCTTAGCAAAGAGTTTGTTCAAAACTTCGAGAATAGAATAATAAATGTTCATCCTTCCTTGATACCAAGTTTCTGCGGAAAAGGTTATTATGGTCTTACAGTACACGAAAGAGCCCTTGAGAGAGGAGTCAAACTGACAGGCGCAACAGTTCACTATGTAAATGAAGTGCCTGATGGTGGTAAGATAATTCTTCAGAAGGCTGTTGAGGTGATGGATGGTGATACACCTGAAATACTTCAAAAACGTGTGATGGAAGAAGCTGAATGGCAGATATTGCCAAAGGCTATTGATTTAATTTCAAAGGAGCAAAAAAACACATGCAAAATGTAGAATCTTATTTTAAAGAG
>JALNVT010000194.1 GCA_023231265.1 Sphaerochaetaceae bacterium | reverse complement strand
CTTGGCTTTGCATTCAACGCAAATGCTAGAAGTCTTGTTAAAAGTGAATCAAAAACAATTGGAGTTGTTCTTCCAAAGAACTACAGTGAAATAAATGTTAATGTTTATCACAATATGTTGATAAATGCTCTTCAAGCTAGTATTGAAGAAAGAGGATATGATCTGCTGGTTACCTATGAGATCAATCAAAAGACTGGAAGAAATAATATAGTCAGACTTGTTTCAATGAACAAAGTTGATGGCCTGATATTGCTTCTTGAACATATAGATGATGAAACACAGGCTTTCTTAAAAAAAACAAAAATACCTGTTGTATTTGCTCACTTCCCACCGGAAAGAAGGGATGATGACAAAGATATAATCTTTACCGATCATTTTTTTGGTGGACAGCTTGTTGGATACAGTTATACATCAAAGGGTTTGAAAAACTTTCTTGTAATGGATGTTTTTGAGCATCATCTTGAATTTGATCAGAGAGATGACGGTTTCTGTGATGTTGTGTTGAAAAATGGTGGTAATGTCATTCATTTGAGTTCCAATTCTACTTACGACAGTGCTTATGAAGTTGTTACAAACAATCTTGATAAGTTTGAAGGAATAGATGGTGTCTTCTGCATGAATGACTTGATGGCTCTTGGTGCAATGAGTGCTCTGCAGGATGCAAATTATCGCATCCCTGAAGATATTTTGGTAGCAGGTTATGATGATAGTGAATACTCTCATTATTCCAAACCTAAATTGACATCCATACACCAGCCTAAAGAGGATTTAGCCTATCTTATTGGAGAGCGACTGTTTCTTCTGATTAGCAAAAAGAAAAAGAATGAAGAGATCTCCCCCAAAAGGATAAGCATTCAGCCAATCTTCATAGAGAGAGAGTCTACATACTACAACAAAGGTGAGTGAAACTATGGTTATAAAAAAGAAGGTTGCTTTTAAATCAGGTTACAATGAAATTGTAAGTAAAGATGGTCAGTACAAAGAGATGAGATTGGATTTTGGTATCTTGAGCTTAAAAAGAGGAGAGTCCTATTCTTGTGAATTACCATTGGAGCGAGCATTCTTGCTCATAAGTGGACATGTCACATTCAAATGGGAAAATCAGAGCTTCAACGCTCTTCGATACTGTCCTCTAGATGACAATCCTATATGCCTTCAAGTTTCAAAGAAAGTTAAAGTTGAGATCACAGCTGAATTGGACAGCGAGATCTGCATTGAAAGATGTGAGAACAACAAAGTATTCAAATCCATTCTATACAAACCAGGTGACACGAAAACAGAAGTATTTGGAGAGGGCGTCTTGAATGATACCTCCAAACGCAGTGTTCGTACAATCTTTGATGGCCAATCAGCACCATGGTCCAACATGGTAATGGGAGAGGTCATAAACCACCCAGGTCGTTGGTCATCTTATCCACCACACGATCATCCACAGCCTGAAATTTATCATTACAGAATGTATCCAAAACAGGGATTCGGTGTCTCAATTATTGAGAACGAAGCAACTGTTGTTGAAGACGGTGATACATCTCTAATTTTCCCAAATCTTACTCATTCTCAAGTAGCAGCTCCAGGATACGCAATGTATTACATCTGGATGATTGCACACCTCAAAACAGAAAGATGGCTTCCAACTACAAGATACTTCAGAGAAGAACATAAGTGGTTGAATGGTCCCAATCCTGTAATTTGGCCAGATAGAAAATTTTAGGTATTGAAGATCTAATTTTATATACTTAAAAATAAATAAAAATGACATATTTATGGAAACGTTTGCTCAAGTGTAAAATTCTTTTCATTTTTATAATTGGTCATAAAAAAACTCTCAATGGAATATGAAATTTCATTGAGAGATCTTCCAAAAAACTGACATTTTTAACAGCAGAAGAATTTTGTATTTAATCACATATATATATTTCTTTATGCAATAGATATTTAAAAAAGAGGTATTATGTAGCCTAATTAAATAAATACATATCGATTTCTAATGGTTTAAATCCTATTAAAAGATGGGCTTTTCTATGGGATTTAAAGATTTTTCTATTTTTTTTAGATTTGCTTTAATTTTTTGCTTGACGCTTCAAAATTATGATGTTAATGTTGGCTTATGGAAACGTTTGCACAGAATTTTGAGAAGCTTGTTTTTAACGCATTCTGATAATTGCAAATAGATATATCAATTGGAAAGTTTTTTTTGAAGTCCTGATTGAATTGATAAGTTTAGGCATTAGACCTAAGTACAAACAAAAAGAGAGAGATTATGGTTATTAAAAAGAAGACTCCTTTCAAATCTGGTTACAATGAAATTGTAGACAGAAATGGAGAAAATAAAAATATGAAATTGGATTTTGGCATCTTGGTATTGAAGAAGGGCGAATCCTATAAATGCAGCTTGTCTTTAGAGAGAGCTTTTTTACTTATAAGTGGTAAAGTTACTTTGAATTGGGATGAAGAGACATGCAAAGTAAGCAGAGACTGTCCACTAGATGATAATCCAATCTGTTTGCATGTTCCAAAGAGTGTCAATGTTGAGATAATTGCTCATAAAGACAGTGAAATCTGTGTTGAAAGATGTGAAAATGATAAAATTTTCCCTTCAAAACTTTTCAAAGCTGAAGATATCAAAACTGAAGTATTCGGCGAGGGTGTGTTGAATGATGCTTCAAAGAGAAGTGTCAGAACAATTTTCGATGGTGAGACAGATCCTCTATCAAACATGGTGATGGGTGAGGTCATAAATCATCCTGGAAGATGGTCTTCTTATCCTCCACATGATCACCCACAACCAGAAATTTACTATTACAAATTATTTCCAGATCAAGGGTTTGGTATTTCAATACTTGAAGATGAGGCAACAGTTGTTAACAGTGGCGATGCTTCATTGATTGTACCTGGCGACACTCACTCACAGGTGGCTGCTCCAGGATATGCAATGTATTACGTTTGGATGATAGCTCATCTTGAGAATGACAGATGGCTTCCAACAACCCGTTACTTCAAAGAACAGCATAAATGGTTGCTGGAAAAAGATGTAAAGATATGGCCTGAGAAAAAGTTTTAGATTTAGGAGGAAAATTATGGACACTATAAGATTAACAACAGGACAAGCAATTATAAAGTTTTTGGACAACCAGTATGTTTCTTTTGATGAAAAAGAGAGCAAGTTTGTTCAGGGCATTTTTGGTATATTTGGACACGGTTGTGTTCTAGGATTGGGTGAAGCAATTCAGCAGAAAAACCACTCAATTCCTTTTTATAAAGGATGCAATGAACAGGGTATGGCTCATGCTGCAATAGCTTTTGCAAAACAGAACAAAAGAAAGCAGATCATGGCAGTTACAACATCAGTTGGACCTGGTGCTGCAAACCTTGTAACAGCTGCAGCTCTTGCAACTACAAACAGAATCCCAGTTCTGTTGTTCCCTGGAGATACTTTTGCATCTCGTCAACCAGATCCAGTTCTTCAGCAGATGGAGAAATTCGATGATTGTGGTGTTACAACCAATGATGCTTTGAGACCTGTATGTCGTTACTTCGACAGAATCAACAGACCAGAGCAGATCATGACAGCTCTATTGAATGCAATGAGAGTTCTAACATCTCCATCAGATACTGGTGCAGTTTGTATAGCTCTCCCTCAGGATGTTCAAGGTGAGGCACATGATTACCCTGTAGAATTCTTTGAAAAGAGAGTTCATTACATCGAACGTCAGATTCCTAGTGCAGCTTCTGCATTGAGAGCTGCTAATTTAATCAAGAACAGCAAGCACCCTCTATTAATTTGTGGTGGTGGTGTCAGATACAGTGAAGCAGAAGATGAATTTGCTAAATTCGCTGATACTTTCAAAATTCCATTTGGTGAGACTCAAGCCGGAAAAGGCGCTGAATTATCATCACTTGATATGAATCTTGGTGGTATGGGTGTTACAGGTGGTTCAGCTGCAAATGAAATTGCTCAGAAAGCTGATCTAATCATCGGTGTTGGAACTCGTTTGTCAGATTTCACAACATGCAGTAAGTGGCTCTTCCAAGGTAAGGATGTAAAATTCTTATCAATCAATGTATGTGACTTTGATCTTTACAAGATGAATTCTCTTCAGGTTAAAGGTGATGCACAGGAATCATTGAGCAAAATTGGTTCTCTATTGAAAGACATGAATTACAGAAGCAGTTACAAAGATGAGATTGCAAATGCAAAAGCTCGTTGGACAGCTGAAGTTGATAGACTCTATACAGAAGAGACAGGCGGTACAGGCGGTTATTCACAGCTACGTGCAGTTGGTCTTTTGAACGAAACTCTTCTTGATGATGAGGATATCGCAGTTGGAGCTTCTGGCTCTCTTCCAGGTGATCTTCAGAGAGTATGGAGAACAAAAGCAAGAGATACTTATCACATGGAATATGGTTATTCATGCATGGGTTATGAAATCAATGGTGCTCTTGGTGCAAAGATGGCTTGCATGGATAAAGAAGTTTATGCCTTTGTTGGTGATGCTTCATTTGTGATGGGACATTCTGAAATCCTTACTGCATTGGAAAATAGAATCAAGATCAACATTCTTCTTTTCAATAACAGTGGATTTGGCTGCATCGATAACCTTCAAAGAAGTCAAGGTATTCCTAAATTTGGTTGTGAGCTTGTTTATCGCAGCGATGAAACAGGACGTCTTGATGAAGGTGGTGCTGAAGTACCTGTTGATTATGCAATGATTGCTAAGGGCTATGGCTGCAACAGCTACAGATGTACCAATTCTGAAGAATTGAAAGCAGCTCT
>JALNVT010000193.1 GCA_023231265.1 Sphaerochaetaceae bacterium | reverse complement strand
TACTTTTCACAGATCAAGCAAAAAGCATGATACCTTTTATTGCTCTATTACCTTAAAAGATTCGTCACTCAAATCAAGAGGGATTGAATTCTCTTCAAATCCTTTTGATGTGTAGATGTTCTTGTCATCATCAATGAACAGAGCCTCAATACCATCGATTGAATCGATGAGAGCCATCCCTTTTTCAAGACCTAATGAATATACTGCTGTGCTCAGTGCATCTGAAATGAATGAGTTATCTGCAATTATACTTGCGCTTGTGAGATTGGTTACAACAGGATAACCTGTATCTGTATCAAGAATGTGATGATAGATGATGCCATCCACCTCTAAATATCTTTCATATGGACCACTTGTAACAAGTGCCTGATCTTCAAGATGTGCAACCATAACATAGCCGCCTCTCTCCAGTTCAGGATTTTGAACACCAATTCTCCACTTGGTACCATCTACCCTTGTTCCAACCGTAAGAACATTTCCACCAAGATTGATTATTGCATTGTTCACATCATGAGATGCAAGTATCTTTGCAACCTCATCTGCTGCATAGCCTTTGGCAATGCCGCCAAGATCAAGCATCATGCCCTCTTTTTCAAGATAGACACTCTTATCAATCTCATTCAAGCTCACCATATCATAACCTACAAGAGGAAGAAGTGAATCAATTTCATCTTGCGGTGGTACTCTTGCACCATCTGAGCCAATATTCCAAGCTGAGACCAGTGGACCTACTGTTGGGTCAAATGCACCATCACTTAGAGATGCAATTGCGAGCGCTTCTTTTATCACATCAAAGGTATCATCAGATACCACAACAGGTTTTATTCCTGCATTATCATTGATTTTGGAGAGCTCACTTGTGGAGATTCTGATGGACATCTCATTCTCTATCTCCTGGATTCGTTCAAATGACTGCAAGAAGGCCTCATCTGATGGATTGTCATAAATTGTAATTTTGCACGAAGTTCCCAGAAGAAGTTTGGACTGGGATTCAGGTTGAATTACGTTTTGCTCTATTTTTTCGTTATTTTTGCTGCAGCTTGTGAACAATAACAGAATAATTGCAGCAATATAAAAAGTTTTGATTGATTTAATATTATGTTTCATGGTATTACTATAAAACAATATATCGATTTAACCGATAACATCAACCGTCTTGTCTGGATATTTAATATTTTAGATATGTATGAAGTGACATTCTATTGTTAATTCCTATTAATCAAAGGAATTAAAATATTGTTTCATTGCTATTTTTTTTATATTTTGAGATAGATTTAATTCAATAAAACTGACCCAGAAAAGATTGTAGACAAAAAACAAGGAGCCTTAAAGTGGATAAGAAGAGGATTGTAATAATAGGCGGCGGATACGCTGGTGTTCATGCAGCTAAAAGACTCGCTAAAGAATTAAAAAAATTCAGAGATAAAGTAGAAATTACTCTTATCGATCGCAATAAACATCATATTTTAATGACAGAACTTCATGAAATAGCTGGTAACAGAGTAGATGAAGATTCAGTAAAGATTTCATTTGATAGAATATTTGCTGGTAAGAGAGTCAACGTTGTACGTGATGAAGTCAAAACAATTGAATTTGAAAAACAGATTGTTCATGGTGCAAAAGCATCCTATCCATATGACCAGATTTTAATCGCATCAGGTGCAGAATCAACAGATTTCAACATTCCTGGAGTCAAAGAACATGGTTTCTTTGCATGGGGTCTGCAGGACGTTCTTCGTATAAAACGACATATAATGGACACAGTCAGAGCTGCTAGTTACATGAGTGATCCTGTTGAAAGAAAAGAAAAACTTACATTTGTTGTTGCAGGTGGTGGTTTCACTGGTGTTGAAATTACTGGTGAGTTACTTGAATGGCTTCCAATACTCTGTGAGGAATATGGTGTTGATCCTGATGAAGTGACTCTAATGAACATTGAAGCTCTTGATAGTATTTTGAAGATGCTTCCAGATAAACCTAGAAACAAAGCTATTGCTTACATGGAAAAGCATGGTGTTGTTTTGAGAACAAATAGTCTCATTGTTAACGCCGATGCAGAATCAATCACACTTAAAGATGGTACAGTAATCAGAACACGCACTCTAATTTGGACATGTGGTATCAGAGGAACAACATTCTGTCATCAATTGGATCTAACTGATGGTAGAGTTCAACGTAAGCAGGTTGATCAGTTCATGAAATCACCAGATTATGATAACGTATTTTTAGCAGGTGATGGTGTTTGGTTCTTAGAGAACAACCGCCCTCTTCCACAGATTGTTGAAGCTGCTGAACAGACAGCTGCTACAGCTGCAGATGGTATTGTTTACAATCTTAAGAAAGAATTTGGTGTTGAAGCAAAGCCTGTAAAACCTTATGAATCAAACTTCCATGGTTACATGGTAAGCATCGGTGGTAGGTATGCTGTTTCACACGCTGGTGGGATGTCTTTATCTGGCTTCCCTGCAATGGCTATCAAGCATCTTGTAAACATGTACTACCAAGCTGGTGTGTGTGGTATCAACGGATTTTGGAATTATCTAAAACACGAGATATTCAACATAAAGAACAGAAGATCTCTCATTGGTGGTTTTGCATCTTATAAAGTACAGGGATATTGGTTTGCATTCCTAAGAATTTATTTGGGTGTCATGTGGTTGATTGAAGGTATTGGAAAGATCAACGAAGGTTGGCTCTCTGACACAACAGGATCCAAAGTATATTGGGGCTCATCAACTGCAAGTGCTGCAGGAGATGCTGTAAGTGCAGCATCTACCGCTGTAGCCGAAGGCGCTGAAACTGTCGCACAGACCGCTGTTGCTGCTGTAAGTTCAGCTTCCACTGCTGTTGCAGGAAGTGCTGATGCAGTTGCTCAAACTGCTACTGCTGCAGTGGAGACTGTTAAACAATTTGCTCCACCACTGCTCAACCAACCATTGGGTCTATTCACTTGGATGAATGATAATTTAGTTGCACTTGCACCTTACTTCTTCCAGATAATGATCACCATGTCCGAAGTTGGAATTGGTCTTGCACTGATTGCAGGGCTTTTCACCGCTCCTGCTGCTGTTGTTTCATTGGGTCTATCCACAATGTTCTTAATTGGAGCACTTGCTGGTAAAGAAATCCTATGGTACATGGCTGTATCTATTGCAATGATAGGTGGAGCTGGTAGAGCTTTTGGTCTCGATTACTGGGTGATGCCTTGGATCAAGAGAGTTTGGAACAAAATTCCATTCGTAAAAAGTCTCTATGTATTTATGGATGAACCAGTATATACCAAGAAGCAAATGGCACGAAAGCTAGCAAAACATAAGGATATAACAGTCTAATATGAGTAATTTTTGGAAAGATGAGCCATCTATTGAAGCAGAGCTTCAAAAGGTGAGCTCGCTGATGTTGAATTCAATCGAACAGTCAAATCCCTTTGTCAGAGAATTATTGATTGATAGAGTGACAAGGAGGGGCAAGATGATTCGCCCTGCCCTTGTTATTATAGGTTCAAAACTCGGGAAAACAGAACGAGAGGATGAAGCTATAAGACTTGCAAGTGTATTGGAAATGATACACATTGCGTCCTTGATTCATGATGATATCATTGATGGGGCCAAAACTCGTCGAGGAATTCCCACTCTAAATTCACTATGGGGCTCCAAGCAAGCAGTGCTTGCTGGAGACTATTTATTAGCCAAGGCAATGACTTTGGTTAAAGGTGAAGCAGGAGATCTTAAAGCTGCTGCCATGACCAGTGCTTTCATTCGTCTGTGTGAAAGTGAATTGATACAAGATGCTGATGTAGGTAACTATCTCATCTCATCATCAACATACATTCGCCGAATTGGTGGAAAGACTGCCTCTTTATTTGCTCTGAGCGCTTATGCTGGTGCTGCTGTCACTTCAGCTGAAAAATATCAGCAGTATCTGCTGCATAGAATTGGTTACTGTCTTGGAATTGCTTTTCAGATCAAAGATGATATTCTCGATTACACAGGTAATGCTGAAAAGTTGGGAAAGGATATTGGACAGGATGTTCATATGGGAATTCCTACCTATCCTCTCATTGCTGCGTTAGAGATTGAGGCTAAAAATAATTTGGATAAAAGACCTTTATTTGAAATGATAAAGAATAAAAAACCATTATCAAAAAAAGACAGCAAAAAAGTGGTGGCTCTCACTGTTTCTTTAGGCGGTGTGGAAAAATCGGAACGATTGGCTCAAACTTATATTGAAAGAGCTCTCAGTGACATAAACAAGCTCAATAATGAAGAAGTGCAGACAATGCTTCTCTCACTGTTCAAAAAATTGTCGGCAAGAATTATTTAATATATTGTGGTCTGTTGCCATAAGCTACTTACCATAGATTCAACATATGAATCATATGTTGGATCATTCTTGTAAGCAGATTTTCATTGCTAGAATTTCTAGCCGAAGATATTTAATCTGTAACTTTTAATATTTAGGGTTCCTTTTTTAAGGAACCTTTATCTTTTTCATCTTTAATTGGCTATATAGTGATTCCCTGTAAGGTTAAATGTCACAGTTATTTTGGAATTCCTTCCTGCTTTTCTAGAAAAGCAGGAAGCTTAAAATCCTTGCCCCACATTTCATGGGCTTTTTCTATAGGTGTTAATCCATTTAAACTCTTTCTTGGATAATTATTCATCCAATCTTGAATCTCTCTTATCTTTCTTTTATTTATATCTGTAATATCAGTTCCTTTTTGAATAAATCTTCTAATAATACCATTATGGTTTTCATTGGTTCCTCGTTCAAAAGAACT
>JALNVT010000192.1 GCA_023231265.1 Sphaerochaetaceae bacterium | reverse complement strand
GGATAAAAAAAATCCTCCTCAAGCTTGCACCCTTGAGAAGGACGTCGTTTGTACGACATGTATTACCATCATCACCTCAAAAAAGAGGGGGAAAACAACAATGGTAAAAAGACAGAGGGTGAACAAAAAAAACTAAAAAGTATAATAACGGATATAATTAACCGACCCTCTGTAAGACATTTATAAAGTACCACAACTGCCATTACTTGTCAATAAAAAGTTATGACAAATAAAACATGTGCAGTAGTTTGTACGCTTCATATTTTTTTGTAAACTTATGGCCAATATTATCTCAAATATCTAAAGATATACCACATAGTGAATTATATAGCATATTTTAGCATTCATTCATATAATAATTCGAATAATTATGAGCCAAATATTTTTTAACTTTTTACAACTGTCTTAAGTATTGAGCCCAACTTATACAGACTTATTACAAATCATGAATATTTTTATTAATCAGATGTATTATTATGCAAAAATCTGATAAAAATTATATCAAATTTGTTACCTTTCTACCATGTTATGACATGAAATGGACTTTTTTTTACACTCACTTAAAGCCGGTTTTACATCTTATACCATCTTATACAATCTTATACACAAAGTTCTACAGTTCAATTTTGTCAAGAATTCCAGATAGTTGGGCCAAAGTTATTCCATAATTAGTCATCGGTATTGATTGACTTTTTGCTTCCTTCAAACGACTCATCAAATAGGAGCGATTGAACATGCATCCAGCACAGTGAATAACCAAATCATAAGCAGAAAGGTCATCTGGGAAATCTGTACCTGAGACCATATCAATTTGTAGTTCTGCACTAATTTTCTGCCTCAATAGCCTAGGAATTTGTACTCTTCCAATATCTTCTGCAAGAGGTGCATGAGTGCAGGCTTCAGCTATCAGAACCTTTGAAGTAGGTTTGAGATGCTCTATTGCAGATGCTCCACGAGCAAATTCTTCAATATCACCTTTGACTCCAGCCATCAATACAGAGAATGAAGTCAATCGACTCTCCAATGGTTTTCTTTCATAAACATAAGGAAAGACCTGAGAGTCAGTTATGATCAATTTTGGAGCCTCTTTCAGATGAGACAGACCATCTTCCATTTCATCTGCCGTAACACTTATGATGATACATTTGTGATCCAAAAGATCTCTAGTTGTCTGCACCTGAGGCAAGATGAGTCGTCCCTGTGGTGCATTGATCTGCTGAGGCATGACAAGCATAACAACATCACCCTCTTCTACAAGACCCTCCACAATACTTTTCTTTCCATCTCTTTCTGGTTGCAATCGTATTATAGCTTCTCTTATGGAATGCTGTGTGTTTTTATCTGAAGAAGATACCACCAATGCATCAAGTTTTAGAGTGTCTTTTATCTTCTTTATAAGAGGTTCAACATCAACATCAAGATCTGATTTACTGATTACTGCAAGCAATGGTTTCTTATTAGCTATTATCTTCTCTGCCCACTTAAACTCTTTGCTATGGTCTTTTGAATCAACGGGAAAAAGAAGAATTGCTACGTCCGTCTTCTTGAATGCATCTTCTGTTTTACCAATACGGAGATTTCCGAGATCCCCTTCATCATCAAATCCGGCTGTGTCAATTAGAACACATGGCCCAATTCCATAGAGCTCAATTGCTTTGTATACTGGATCAGTTGTTGTTCCAGCAACAGGAGATACAACAGATGTAGAATGTCCTGTAATTGCATTGAGGAGAGTTGATTTGCCACTGTTTCTTGTACCAAAGAGTCCAATATGAAGTCTCACACTTCTAGGTGCTGAATTTAAATTACTCATGATCTATCACACCTTCGAATAAGTTGTCTTGATACTTACATCTTTTATCTGACCAAGCTTACCAGACAATGTACTTATTATATCCTGTGGAGCATCAACTATAACTGTAATTATTGATACATTTTTCTTTGGATATGGCATTCCCATACGCCCAATGATAAATGGTGCACATGAGTGCAGCAATTCGTTAATTTTTTCTACAGAATTTTTATTTTCAACGATTATAGCAATGATTGCCAAACGACTATCTTCCATCTTTATTCCTTTTGATCAAAAGTATGACTGAATAAAGATACCAACACATCCTTCAATGTGAGCTCTCTCATCTTTACCGCAGAGTTAACTTTGAGATCAGATTAAATTTAATACGCCCTTGTATCTGTACCAGTTTACTTCAACAGCTCTGCTATTGCAACAATATTCTTCACCTCAATATTATCACCATCAAATTCAACTACAAGCTTGTATCCTTGTCCATTTGGAGTTTTTATATCAAAGAAATCCTTCTTATCAAAACAACCAAGACCAACGAGAAGACATCTTACAGCTATCATATGAGAGACCAGAGTCGCACTGTGTAGGCCTCTTTCTTTGAGCTGCATCAATGTCTGCTTAAAAAATCCAACCATTCTGATTCTTATATCATCAAATGATTCTCCATCTGATAGCACATTGTCCTCTATCCAATTGGAGAAATACTGCTCAAATACACCATCTTTATAATGTGTATTTTCCCAATTTCCGAAGTTGATCTCTCTCAATTGAGGAAACACTCCATCAAGCTCGCTTTTGCCTTCATACAATGTTTCAAAGGTACTTACAGCTCTTGACAAATCACTGCTGTAATTCAAGTCAGTTTTAGGATAATCATACATCTCTCTGTATTTCAGAAGTTCTTTCCTACCGCTTTCCATCAAAGGAACATTGCTCTGACCACTCAAGGTCTTCAATTTATTACCAAGCGAGTAGCCATGTCTGACCAACACCATTGTGTATTCTTTACCATTCTTCATCTAATTTTTCCTATCAAAGTTTAAAAGTGAGATTGCAAGGCTAAAGAAACCTGCTTCCCATACCATCTCATAACTGAATGATAGAAATTGATTTAACCCTCTCCATCCCTTCAGTATTTCTCATTCAACAAAGTCTCTGAAGTCAGTGACAACAGAAATTCAAAAACAAACTTCACACAATAAAGATAAAGGATTCCTAGCTAAGCTTGGAACCCTATATCTGGTTTTTATTGAAGTTATTTTTTAACTTTTTCTCTCTCTCGATCTTCTGCTTTGACTTCCAAACCATAGCTTAGAGACTGACATATATCAATACAGTAGGTACTGACATTTGTGATATTTCCAAGTATTCCATTGAAATATGGAGTCATTCTTGGATCACATATACCACTGTTCAACCTATCAAAGTGATTATCTTGCATCTGTTTTTCAAGATCAACAAGTCTTTCTCTGGTTGCAACTGACATGTATATGCTTACATCATCACCAGTTTTCAGTACCTCAAAAGAGGAGCTGAGTAACTCATCAATTGCCTCAAGGCTATCTTTCAATTCCTTCTCACCAATATCTGAGAAAGAAAGACCTTTGCTGTCCAACTCAATCATCTCTTCAAGCAATCTGTTTATATTCAAACTGATTCTTTCAAGTCCTGAAGTAACAAGCAGCAGCTCAGTTATAGCATTCGCCTGTCCTTCCGTAGGTGTTCCAATGTTTATTATCCTTGATAAGTAATGCTGAACATCTCTTTCCAACGATGAAATGGACTTCCAAGTTGTTGTTAGGTCCTCTGCCTTCTCTTTATCGAAAGGAACAATTGCACCCTTTGTTTTCCTGAAGCTCTGTCTGATGAGCTTCAATGAATTCAAAACTTCCTGTTGACTCAAGTGCATTGCAAATACTGGTTGATTCAAGATCTTATCATCAATGAACATCTTATGTGCAACATCAGGAACATCTTCCTGAGGATTTCCAGGTATGATGAAGGTTACAATTTTAACCATCAACCATACAAAAGGCATCCATATAATTGTATTTATCAAGTTGAATGATGTATGTGCATTAGCTATCTGTCGTGATATAACTGATAATTCATCACCTTTTGGAGAGATCAAAATAACAAATTTGGTGAAAGGAACAAGCAATATCAAGAACAGAATGGAACCAACAATATTGAAAACACTGTGGGCTATTGCTGTTCGTTTCGCATTTCTCGACTGACCTATACAAGCTAAAAGCGCTGTAATTGTTGTACCAATGTTATCACCTAGCAAGACTGGTATGGACCCCGATAATCCAATTATTGAACTGACACCATCCGGTCCAGGCGTGCTTGCAAAATTCTGCAGTACGGCAATTGTTGCTGATGATGACTGAATAACAACTGTCATCAATGCACCTGTCAACATTCCTAGTACTGGAATATTTGAAACACTTTGAATCATAGATACAAATGCTGGAGAATGTGCAAGAGGCTTCATTGTATCGCCCATTGTCTCAATTCCAACAAATAACAAACCAAAAGCAAAAATTGTCAAACCAATGTTCTTGGTTCTTTCTTTTTTACTTACAAAGTTAAGTATGAAGCCTAAAAATAATATTGGCCAAATATAATCAGTAAGCTTGAAAGCTATTAATTGAGCAGTCATTGTTGTACCAATATTGGCACCCAAAATAACTGAAATAGCTTGTGGAAGAGTCATCAATCCAGCACTTACAAATCCTATGACCATAACTGTAGTTGCACTGGAACTTTGAAGGACCATTGTTGTTAAAGCACCTGCTATAACACCAAAGAAAACATTCTTAGTAAGAATACCAAGAATCTGTTTCATTCTCTCTCCAGCAACTTTTTGTAATCCTTCGCTCATTAAATTCATACCATATATAAATATGGCCAAACCACCAAGTAAGCCAAAGATAGTTGAAAGATTTTCGCTCACGTGTTACCCCTTTGATAAACTG
>JALNVT010000191.1 GCA_023231265.1 Sphaerochaetaceae bacterium | reverse complement strand
TTGGCATGAACTCTATCTCTAAAGCCTCTGTCATTGTGCCCTAATTCTTTTTGAGCACTCGATTAACATATCAGAAACAAACCATTTAAGTCAATAGACTTTTCAACAATTCTTATCAAACTTCACTGCTTTAAAAGCTGTTCTGTTTGACCCGTTTCCGTTGCCAACGTTGTTGAAACTACTACATATCGAACCTTTATACAAGGGATTTTTACAAAAAAATCCATTTATTTTAATTTTTTTTATCTATTTCAAAGATTTCTGATATTTTCCCCAAATAAGATCCATTTTCCAATATTTCAAAGAATTATATAGACCTAAAAAATAATCTTTTCAGATTATTTTATTCAAATTCCACAATAATAAAAAAAGACCGACATACTTCAAATTATCGTCATTCGTTGAAGTATATCAGTCAATTAACAGCATCCGGATTACTTAGAGGATTTTTAAGCAATCCAGATTGTTAACTTGTAAAGGATGTTTAAACTGATTAGCAATTATAATCATAGTTTATGAGCAACATAAAAAATAAACCTAAATTGATTACCGATTTGCAATCATAATCACCTATATCAGTCATTATCCTGTAAAGCATCAAAGCCGGTCTCTCCAGTCCTAACTTTAACCACATTTTCCACATCATATATAAAGATTTTACCATCTCCAAAGCTTCCTGTGTACAATACCTTTTTAACAGTATTTACAACCAATTCTACAGGTACTTTGCTTACTACAATTTCTAATTTAATTTTTGGAATTAAATTCATATCTAATTCAGCACCACGATAATATTGACTGCGACCTTTTTGAATTCCACAACCAATTACATTAGTAACTGTTACACCAGTCACTCCAATATCATTCAAGGCTCTCTTCAGATCATCAAACTTACTAGGATTAGCTAAAACGCTTACCTTTGTAATTTTATCTTTTGGAGGTGTTATAACTATTGGTTCACTATCAACTACTGGTGAAGCAGATACTGGTGCAGCTTCATAAACTTTCTTTAAAGTATTATTCATTGGCATGAAATCAGAATAAGCAGAAGTCAAACCATGTTCATTAACGTCAAGTCCTGATAGTTCTTCTTCTTCAGTTACTCTCAAACCAACAGTTTTATTTAAAATTGTAAATATAATTGTCATTGTGATAGCAACCCATGCAATTACTGCAACTACACCTAATACTTGAACTCCTAATAAGTGGAAACCACCACCATAAAATAGACCGTTGTCTACAGAGAATAATCCAACTAAAATTGTTCCTAATGCACCACATACACCATGAACTGATATAGCACCTACTGGATCATCAATTTTTACTACGTTATCAAAGAATTCTACAGCGAATACAACTACAATACCACAAATAAGACCTATCATTGCAGAACCTACAACAGATACATTATTACAACCTGCAGTTATACCAACTAAGCCAGCTAAAGCACCGTTTAAAGTCATTGATATATCACTCTTTTTATAGCGGAACCATGTAAATAACATTGTTACAGCAGCAGCAACTGCAGCAGACATGTTAGTAGTTACCATAATTAATGAAGTATTGAATAAAACATCATCACCAGTCATGCTAACACTTGATCCAGCATTGAAACCAAACCAACAGAACCATAAAATAAAGACACCTAATGCACCTAAAGTTAAACTGTGACCTGGAATAGCTTTTGTTTTTCCGTCTGAACCGTATTTTCCAATTCTTGGGCCGAGAATTTTAGCACCAATTAAAGCAGCAACACCACCAACCATATGAACAGCAGTAGAACCAGCAAAATCTTGGAAACCAAGTTGAGCTAACCAACCACCACCCCAGATCCAGTGACCACTTACAGGATAAATAAGTGCACTAATCAAAACGGAATAAATACAATAAGCTTTAAACTTTGTTCTTTCTGCCATAGCACCTGAAACAATTGTTGCAGCTGTTGCACAGAAAACTGTTTGGAAGATTACATAAGCCCATGAAGGATATGATGCTCCATAATCACCTCTTATGAAAAAATCGCCTGCACCAATGAAAGGATTTACGGTTCCTGTTTTTGACATTCCAAACATCAAACCAAAACCAATTATCCAAAAAAAGATTGTACCTAAAGCGAAATCCATAAGGTTTTTCATTATGATATTACCGGCATTTTTAGCTCTAGTAAAACCTGTTTCCACCATTGCAAAACCTGCTTGCATGAAGAAAACCAAAATAGCTCCTAACAATACCCAAATGGTATCAACTGATGAATACATTTATTTACTCTCCTATAAAAAAATAGGCGCACATTCCAAACCTAAAAAGGATAAAGAATGTACGCCATTGTACACAAAAAAAAGAAGGCGATGTAGAAATTTTAAGTTTCTACATCGCCTTTGATGTTGTAATAAACATGCCACAAAATAGGTTACTATGTCAATTATCAAATGGATTATTTTTATTAAATTTTTCAAATTTATTATTATAAATAATTATACAGTAACATTTTATTAAAGTTATATTTTTTTAATTTTTTACATTTAGAGGATAAATAATTGATATTATATATTTCATTTTTTATAATTAAGAATTATTTATCCTGCATACCTTACAGACTTCCTCTTTTTTCCAAACCCTTTCTTATAATTCTATTTGGTGTCAAAACACCGATATTTTTACCATTTTCTTTAACAACCAAACAATCTGAATCTGCCATATGCATAACTTCCAACGCCTCTGATAAATCAGCAGTCGATGGTATGGTGATGGTCTGACATTTTACTAAATTTTTAATTTCTGAAGAATCTTTGCTATCCTTCGCTTTATACAGTTCTCTGTAACTTACAGTACCAATTACAATATTATCTTTTTCAATTACTGGTAGCACTGACAGATTGTTTTCTCTCATAATTACAAGTACTTTTTCTATTGTATCACTTGGATTTACAAATACAAAATTAGTTTTCATTGCTTCTTTTACAGATATAGAAGTGAAGCTGGAAATTCTTTTGTTAAATACTATATGGTACCCATTTTCTACCAACCCATAAGTAAAAATTGTTTCAGAATATATCAATCTTGATACAAAGTTTGAAATTACTGCACTCAACATCAATGGTAACATGACTTCATAGTTTCTTGTCATTTCAAACAATAATATAATTGAAGTAAATACTGCTCCAGTAACTCCTGATAACATTCCACACATTCCAACAATTGCATATGCTGCAACATGACCTACTTCTCCTGGAAACAAAAAATTTGCAATTATTCCAACAACTCCACCTAATGCACATCCAAGATAAATAGCTGGTGTAAAAATACCTCCCGAACCTCCTGACCCTAACGTTATGGAAGTGGTAAGAAATTTTAGGCCTATAATTATCAGAAGCATGATGATACTTGATGCTCCATTCGAAAGAACGAACTCCATAAAATCAGCACCTGTTCCCAATAAATAATATCTTCCATACTCTTTCAAAGATAAATATCCTGCACAACCAACTAAAGTTCCTCCTATCAATGACTTAAAAATATATGGAATTTTCACTGAATTTATATATCTGTTAATTTCTATATTGGTCTTAATAAATCCAACCGATAGAAGACCACATAAAACACCCAATAAAATATGAATTAGTAATTCATAATTAGAAACCATAGTATATACAGGAATTACAAATTGAGGATCGGGGCCAAATAAAACTCTAATAACAAAGATAGAACCTACAGAACTAACCACCAATGGCATCACTGTCATGATACTGATTTCAGGAATTATCAATTCAATAGCAAACATTACTCCACCAATTGGTGCATTGAAGACAGCTCCGAGTCCACCTGCCGTACCAGCTGCTGTCAAAATTATTGTCTCCCTTTGAGATAAATGAAAAATTTGAGCTATGGTAGATCCAAAGCTAGCACCTATTTGTACAATAGGTCCCTCTCTACCAACAGATCCACCACCACCAATTGTAACTGCAGAAACAACCATTTTGATAAATCCAACTATGGGTCGGATTTTTCCTCCATCTTCTGATATCGCAACCATAACTTCAGGAACACCATGGCCTCTTGCTTCAGGAGCTGATTTGTGAGAAATAAAATTTGAAATCATTATTGCTACAGCTGGGACAAAGACAACAAACTTACCCCATCTGCTTATAAAATCAGTTGCATTTGAACCGTAGAATGAAATTCTACCGAAAAATAACAAATTATAAAAAAAATTAATCAAATAGTTAAAGGCCGCTGTACCAAAACCACAGATCAAACCAACCAAAGCACATAATACACTTATATACAATGTTCGTTTGAACTCCTCCTTTTTAGATTTTTGGATTTGATCATACATACTAAGATATATATTATTTTTATTTACTACCTTCCTCATAAAACATAACCTTCTCTAGTTTTAAATACCTCAGTAATATCATTTTATTTACATTTAAAAGTGGTAAGAATTGTAATTATAAAAAAAAGACCAAACTCGATATTGCTTAAATATCAACTTTTAGATAACAACTTTGGTAATTGAAATAACTATCTTTTATATTACATCTTGTAATATAACAATTCAACTAAAATCATTAGAAAGATAGTAATCATAAGTTCTAAGCATCAGAATTCATTCTAAAATTTTATTTCAATCCAAAATCTTCTGGATATATTTTAATTTTTGGACAAAAAGAAGCTCAGATGCTTCAAAAGGAGAGAAGGAGCATCTGAGCTGTCATTTAAAAGGAGGTTTTTAATATTCTGTTTCTTGTATTATTTGTCGAATGTATATGCAACTTTGATTGTGCTTGA
>JALNVT010000190.1 GCA_023231265.1 Sphaerochaetaceae bacterium | reverse complement strand
TATGATCATTATGAAGTATCCAATTTCTGTAAAAATAATAAAGAATGCTATCATAACAATAGATACTGGAGCTTATCGAGCTACATAGGGCTAGGAACTCATGCGGCATCAACACTTTTTGATGATAACAATCAATTGGTAAGGCTCAACAACACATCTGATTTCACTGAATATGTAAGCAGCAAAGAATTCAGTGATTATGAAGAAGAGCGAATAGAAGAAAATATACAGCTAGATGAATATCTTTTGGTGGCATTGAGAACAAAAAAAGGATTGGATAAAAATATTTTAAAAAATAAATATCACATATCTGATGCAAATCTTGCTAAATCTCTGCTAAGTATAGGTAAGGATTGTTTTTTAGAAGAAGAAAAACATGTTTTTTTAAATGAAAAAGGATTTATGCTATTAGATTCGATTGTACTTTCATTATCTATGAGTTTTGATAGATTGAGAGGCGTTTAAAAGCCAAAAGGGTTAAAAAAATAGCCTTGAAAAGATTTTCTCTATGTGTTAAATTTTATTGGCTTGTGTTGGAAACGCAAGGCATGTTAAAATGCTATTTAATTGAGTATCACTCAAAAGAAATTAATTTTAATAAAAATGTAATTTAATTTATAACAAGGATAAGAGGTATTTATGTCAGGACATAATAAATGGTCATCCATTAAGCACAAAAAGGGCATTGCAGACGCAAAGCGTGGTCAGAAATTTACAAAGTTGATTAAAGAAATCACTGTTGCAACAAAGGTTGGTGGACCAGAACCTGAGTCAAATGCTACATTACGTACTGCTATTTTAAAAGCTAAAGCAGAAAACATGCCTAAAGATAATATCGAAAGAGCTATTAAAAAAGGTGTTGGTGATGCAGATACTTCTACATATTATGAGTTAACATATGAAGGTTACGCACCTAACGGTATTGCTATTATCGTTGATACTTTAACAGATAATAAAAACAGAACAGCTGCAGATGTTAGATCTACATTGAACAAAATGGGTGGTTCTTTAGGAACAACTGGTTGTGTTTCATACATGTTCCAAACTAAGGGTGTCATTGAATATTCTGAAGAAAAGTATTCTGAAGATGAGATTTTAGAAGCAGCTTTAGAAAATGGTGCAGAAGATGTAGTTACAGAAGATGGTATCATTGAAGTAACAACAGCTCCTTCAGATTTTGCTACAGTTCTTGAAGCAATGCAGAATGCTGGTTTCGAACAGGAATCCGCTGATGTAAACAAAATCGCTGACCAGATGGTTGCTCTTGATAAAGAGAAAGCAGCTAAAGTTATGAAGATTGTTGATAGACTTGAAGAATTAGAAGACGTACAGCAGGTTTCTACTAACTTAGAACTACCTGATGATTACGACGAAGAATAAGACAATTTAATATGCGTATCCTAGGTATAGATCCTGGGTTAGCTAATACAGGCTGGGGTGTTATTGATTCTATACAACACAGATCCCGGCCTGTTTCTTTTGGTATAATTAAGACCAATAAGGAAGTTGACCAGAGTTCAAGAATATTCTCCATTGCAGAGCAAATTGCAAAAATCAGTGAGCAGTATGATATAGAGTACTGCAGTATGGAAGATATTTATTTTACAAAAAATATTTCATCAGCCATAGCAGTCGCCAAAGTTATTGGTGCGATAACTTATTCTTTAGTGAAAAGAGATATACCTGTAACTTTGTACTCTCCATTGCAAATTAAATCTACAATCACAGGATATGGAAATGCAGATAAAAAGCAAGTTCAGGAGATGATAAGACTTCAACTGGGACTTACAAAGATACCTCGACCAGATCATAGTGCTGATGCTCTAGCAGCGGCTGTATGTTTTGCGACATTCAACAACAGTTTGGAAAGGATAAAATTAAAATGATCAATGCAGTAATTGGAAATATTGTAGAGTTAAAAGATGACAAAGTGATTGTTAGATGTGGTTATGTTGAATACATTGTATTTATTTCAGCACAGACTGCAGCTCAAATAAGCAATCTACCATCAAAACATGATGTCAGAATCATAACTTACATGCAGGTGAGAGAGGACTCAATGAGTCTATATGGTTTTCTTTCTGAAAAAGAAAGAGATGTATTTTTACAGCTGCAGACAGTATCTGGCATAGCTGCAAAGGGTGCTCTGAAGATTTTAAGTGGTATAACTCTTGCTGATTTGATCAAAAGTCTTGACGAAGGCAATGTAAAAGCATTATCAAAGATACCAGGAATTGGTTCAAAAACAGCAGGTCGATTGATTCTAGCACTTCGCGGTAAGCTTGTACTTGATGAAGAGAATGATGCCGTTATTGCTAAGGGCAGCACATTGAGTCCTTATAAAGATTTGATAAATGCATTGTTTGAGATGGGCTATGATAGAAATTCTTGTGAGAAGGCCATAAATAAGGTTATCAATGACAATCATGATGCACTGATCAAGATGAATGAGAAAGAAAAAGAGCAGACATTGTTTAGACTTGCAATGAGAGAATTAAACTAATAATAAAGAGGTAAGTATGAGTTCAGATTTTGTTGAAGATGTAGAGCAAGTGGCTTCATTGAAAGCCAATTCAATTGTGTCGACTTCATTTCAAGAATCAAGTGATGACCAAGAAAATATATTCAGACCAAAATATCTGAAGGACTTTCAAGGTCAACCTCAAATAAAAGACAATCTTTCTGTTTTCATCAAAGCAGCAAAATCTCGTGAAGATGCATTGGATCATACCTTCTTGATTGGTCCTCCAGGACTTGGTAAGACAACTCTTGCATCAATCATTGCAAATGAAATGGGAGCTGAAATAAGGCTCACAAGTGCTCCAGCTTTAGAAAAACCAAAAGACCTTGCAGGTATACTTACCAATGTCACAGAGAATTCAATTTTCTTCATCGATGAAATTCACCGATTGAAACCGGCTATTGAAGAGATGCTATACATTGCAATGGAAGATTTTGAGATAGACTGGGTTATAGGTCAGGGACCAGCTGCAAGAACAATGCGTATTCCTCTTCCTCATTTTACATTGGTTGGAGCAACAACTAAAGCTGGACAGGTATCATCTCCGCTTCATTCAAGATTTGGAATCACCTGTCATCTTGAATTCTACAGTGTTGAGGAGCTTTCCAATATAATCAGAAGATCTGCAAAACTTATAGACTGTGAGATAACTGAAGATGCAATCAACATGCTGGCTAAGTGCTCTCGTGGTACTCCAAGAATCGCAAATAGACTGCTGAGAAGACTCAGAGACTTTGCAACTGTACTTGGAGATGGAACCATCGACCAAAGTATTGTAAGAGAGGGCCTGAAGCGTCTTTCAATAGATCCTAATGGTCTTGAAAAACAAGATAGAAATATTTTATCAACAATCATAAACTTTTATGGTGGAGGTCCTGTTGGAGCTTCTACTTTATCAATTTCTGTTGGTGAAGCAATTGAGTCCCTGGAGGATTTCTATGAGCCTTACTTGATACAACAAGGATATCTCATAAGAACACCTAGAGGACGCTGTGTAACTCGCAAGGCTTATGAATTGCTTGGATTGTCAATTCCTGAAAATATCAATGAATATTTCACAACAATTAATTAAAAAATTACATAAACTTAGAGGGTTATATGAATAATAGTAAGACAATAATGTCTGGTCTGAGGACCAAAGATTTTGATTTTGAGCTACCTGCAGAATTGATAGCTCAAACCCCAGCTGATAAAAGGGGTGAAGATAGACTCCTTGTGATGGACAGAAAAACAGGAAAATATGAAGATACTTTAATTTCAAATTTTGTTGATTTGATAGATAGCGATAGTGTTTTGGTTGTCAACAACTCCAGAGTTAGAAAAGCTCGTGTGTATGCTACAAGTGAGACCGGTGGTAAGGTTGAGTTTCTATTCTTAGAAGAGATGCAAGATCACAGCTGGAACTGCATGGTAACAAAAGCAAAAAGACAGAGAATAGGTAAGACCTATACTTTTGATGATGATCTTCATGGTGAGATAATTGCTAATAAAGAATATGGCACAAAGTATGTGAAATTTGATAAAGAGATCAGTGAAGATTGGTTCTTGAAAAATGGTCACGTTCCACTTCCTCCATATATCAAAAGAGAGGATTGCTTCAGTGATGAGAACAGATACCAGACAGTTTATGCAAAAAACGAGGGCTCTGTTGCAGCTCCAACTGCAGGACTTCATTTCACCAAAGAAATTCTTGATCAAATCAAGGCAAAGGGTGTTCAGATTGTTGAGGTGACTCTTCATGTTGGAATGGGTACTTTCATGCCAGTTAGATCTGAATCTCTTGATGATCATGATATGCATTGGGAAAGATACAGCATCTCAGAAGAAGTAGCTAAAACAATTAACGATGCAAAAAAGCAAGGCAGAAAGATTGTTGCAACAGGAACAACAAGTGTTAGAACACTTGAAAGTGCTTCTGTTGATGGTGTTTTACAGGCTGGACTTGGTAGAACCAATCTTTTCATCAAACCAGGCTATAAATATGAAATTGTTGATCAACTTCTCACCAATTTCCACACACCTGAATCAACACTTCTGGTACTGGTATCAGCTTTCTCAACAAAAAAATTCATAATGGATGCATACAAACATGCTGTTGAAGAAAGATATCGTTTCTTCAGTTATGGTGATGCAATGTTCCTTAAATAAAATATGGTTTAAAAAAAGGGCTTGATGAATTTCAAGTTCTTTTTTTTTCTCTTTATAAATCGTTCTATTGCTATTATAAGCTCCTGTTTAAATATATGAATACAATACTGTCACTTACATAAGAGCTGGATTTGTTGGTGCTTCTTCAATTTCTATTCATG
>JALNVT010000189.1 GCA_023231265.1 Sphaerochaetaceae bacterium | reverse complement strand
GCCCACATCATTCTGCAGTATTTAGGACTTTCCTTGCTTCCAGCTCGCATGAAGAACATTATCTCAGGATGATTCTTGCAAATCTCATAGTTCACCTTTGCCCAGAGTCCTGGCCATTGGTTGTGAGCAATAGATGGATCTCCATTTTTCAGAACACAGTCCAAAGGAAGATACTCTCCAAAATCAGCCATCCAACCTTTGAGACCAAAATCTATCATGTTCTTCTCTATGATGCCTTCAAACCAACTGAATGCGTTTGGATCTGTTAAATCAACAATACCACAGTCGAACTCACCAAAATCAACATAGTATGTATCACCATTCTCTGTCTTTGCAAGATAATCCAATCTCTCAGCTTCAATGCACAGTGATTTTCCCTTTGCAAGATAAGGATTTATGTATCCCAATACGTTGATGTTATCCTCTTCAAGTCTCTCAATATCGGATGGAAGAGTGTCATAAAGCTCCTTATTCCACATCCAGTTCCAGAGAAGTCTCTTTCCAAAAGATGTTATGTTTATTCCTTCCCAGTCCTGAATCCATATACCAGAGAGAGGCAGATTGTTTTTCTTTGCCATCTCTTTATATTTCATCATCAGTGAGGATCCACCCTGAACTCCGAATATAAGTCCATCATAAACCCATTCTGGGAGTACATCCTGACGTCCAAGATAGGAAGACAATTTTCCACATGTATCCTTCAAATTATCCGCCTTACCAATGACAATGCTCTCAGGTATCTGCCAGAACAGCAGCTCATGATAATCATCATGTGTGAAATCAAACTCACTGTAAGCAAATGTCTCTGCTACAAGGAAATAATTTCTAGATGATATGAAGCTCTGCTGAGGATAGAATGTTGTGTAATAATCCCCTCCAGCTTTATCCTCTCTGTCAGCTATCTGAGTTATCTCAGTGTTTTTATTTCTTCCAACACCTTGCTCACCGGTGAAGAGAGGGAAGTTGTGACCTCTCAAGTTGAAGTATGAGAACTGCTCACCACAACCAAATACAGCCTCTCTCTCAAGAGCTTTGAATTTTATGGAAAATCTGTTGAAGTCTTTGGGGAATGTTCTGTTGAATGTGATGTGCAGAAGTCCATCTCTCTCATCTATGAAGAGAGAGAAATCAACACTGTTTTTTTTGAAGAGCAGCTCAATTGAAGATTCATTGTTTATGGATCTCACAAAGTTGAGCTCCAGTTTTTCAACTGTTTCATCTTCAATTTTGAAGTTACCACGATACATATCAATATTTTCAATTCCCTTTTTGAAGGTGATTACTGAATTTGATAGCATCTCCAATAAGATCAATCTGTCGTAATATAGAAGTGTTCCTTTTTTAGTATTTGCGAATTTTAACATTGTTTGTCCTTTGTGTTAACCTTTTACAGCACCAGTTGTCATACCACTGATGATCTTATCATGCAAGAAGATATATACAAATATGGTTGGAAGCATTGTGATGACAATGGCAGCCAACATGCTTGTGTAATCGACAACAAATTGACTCTTGAAGTATCTGATACCAAGCTGCAGAGTCCTTGCAGCCTCACTGCTTGTCAAAAGCATTGCATATGTGAATTCGTTCCAGCAGTATATGAACAGGAGTGTTCCAGCTGTTACAAGTCCAGGTTTTGTGAGAGGCAATACAATCTTGAAGAATCTCTGTCTGAATGTACAGCCATCAATTACTGCTGCCTCCTCAAGTTCTTTAGGAAGGGACTGCATGAATCCATGAATCAAGAAAATTGAAATTGGAATGTTCAATGCAGTGTAAGTGACAATCAAACCGAAAAGAGAATCGTAGAGACCAAGTCCAATTGAAAGCTTGTAGTATGGAACCATCAAAGCAATGATAGGAATCATAACACCAGCGAGCAATATTGCCAAAATTGTGTTCTTGCCTTTGAATTTCTCACGAGCAATTACAAAAGATGCCATGGAAGTGATCAATAAGTTCAAGATACATGTTCCAACTGCCACAATGATGGAATGAAGAAACAGGGAAGGAAGACTTCCCATGTGAATTGCCTTCACATAGTTGGAAAACTGCCATTCTTTTGGAAGACTGAAAGGTTCTATTTGATATTCCAGATTTGTTTTGAATGATGCAATTATGAGCCACAGCAGAGGAAGCACTGTCATTATTATGAAGAATATAATGAAGAGCCACTTGAAGAATTTTGCGATGATATCAGTTGCAGTTAATTTATTTTTTATTGTTGTGCTCATCTTAGTCCTCTTTGTTTCCTATGTTCTGTAATAAATAACGAATCAATACGATTGTTACACCACCGAATATTATGAGGGTGGTACCAATAGCATTTCCTTCTCCATACTGCAGAGCTCCAAGATTTCTATACAATAGAATACCAAGAACATCTGTTGCGTGCGCAGGACCACCATTTGTCATCAGATATGTAGATTCAAAGTGTCTCATACCATAAGCAAGAGCTAGAGTTATTGTTGTGATCAATATATTTTTAAGCATAGGGATGGTTATGTACCATTCTTCCTGTAATATGCTTGTACCATCAATTTTAGCAGCTTCATAATAAGAAGTTGGTATGTTCATACGAGAGGCAAGAATAACAATCATGAAATATCCTATGTAGAATATCTGCTGTATGATAACAGCTGGAAATGCAGTATCCATGTTACCAAGCCAGTTGGTAGCTTTGCTACCAAGACCAACTGCATTCAAAAGGTTGTTCAGAAGACCATGGTCTGCATTGTATATTGCAAGCCACATCATAGCCAACGCAACTTGAGAGATTACGTTTGGAAGGAAATACATTGTTCTGAATGTTTTCCAACCTTTGGGTTTTCTTGCAAGAATCAGAGCCATTGCAGTTGCCAGAGGAATTTGAATGAATCCAAGACAGAGTGCCCATATTATGTTGTTTCTCAGTCCATGTGTGAAAGTTTCATCAGAAAATAGGTAGCTGTAGTTATCAAGTCCGTTGAACTGCATTGCTGAGATACCATCCCAGTTTGTGAAACTGGTGACAATTACATATCCAAGTGGATATAAAAAATAGATTAAATAAATGATTAGTGCAGGTGCTAAAAATAAAATGATGTGTTTTATGTTTTTATTCTTCTTTTGCATTAAATTCCCCCTTTGTTTTTATAAGACCCAGCGAGTGCTGGGTCATATTGTTAAATAACCTGTTTTGTTTTATTTGTTTTTTGCTTCTAGAGTTGCACAGAATTCTTCTGGTGTAGCTTTACCAGATGCCATCTTAGCAAGACTTTGACCAAATTCAGCCATTACCTGAACAGGGTAGTTGAACTGGAAGTGTGAAACAACGAAGTTTGCATCATTAACAGCACTTTGGAACTGTGCCTGTAGAGGATCTGCATCTTCACTTGATTCGTACTTGATAGCAAGCATTGAGCCAGAAGCATCAGCAATTCTCTTGGCATTTTCAGGAGTTGTCATGAATTTCATAAATTTAATTACAGCTGCTCTTCTTGCAGGATCATCTGTGTTTGCTGCAGCAAGGTTGGATTGAGGGAAACCAACTTGAGCACCAGAGTATTTGGCACCAGGAGCTGGGCCAACAACAGTTGCTTTGTAAACTTCAGGAGCTTCAGTTTTTAGACGACCAATGTACCAAGGGCCATTGATGAACATAGCAGATTCACCAGCTAGATAATGAGAGCCAGCTACACCAGCATCACCACCGATTGCATCACTGCTTGTGTTATCATCTTCATACATTTCAAGTAAGATTTGAGCTGCCTGTACAAATACAGGGTCTGTTAGAGGTTTTTCCCATACATCCTGTCCACCAAGTGCTGCTGCAATGTGGCTGAACCAAAGCATTGAAGTCCAAGCATTTGTACCACCAGTCATCTGACTTGTTGGAATGTATCCTGCAGCCTTAATTTTTTCACAATCAGCAAAGAATTCATCATAAGTTGTTGGAAGAGTATCAATTCCTGCAGCATGTAAGATATCCATGTTGTACCAAATAGGAGTGTAGCCCATTTCAAAAGGAATGGATTTTGTTTTGCCATTGATTGTAGCTTGAGATACTGTGCCAGATGCAAAGTTATCACCCCAATCGCCACTTAAATCATCTGTGAAATCCATCATGATATCTGAACCATAGAATTTGAATGTTGTTTGGTCTGGATTGAAAACGAAGATGTCAGGTGCACTTCCTGCTGCCATCTGTGAGTTGAGCTTGTTCTTGAAAGCATCATAATCTGGATTCTCTTCAATCACAACTTTGATTTTTCCAGCATTTGCTGCATTGAATTCATCAACCAATGTTTGACAGATTTCAGCTTTGGTATCAGCACCAACCCAGATGCTTGCCCATTTCAATGTTATCTCTCCACCATCAGAGGCTTCTTTTGAGCCTTGAGCGAATATGTTAGTAGATAAAATACATAACATTACAAAGAAAATTGCTAAACTTTTCTTGATTTTCATAAAATTCTCCTTTTTTTTCTTTCATTAAGTAAATAATACATTGTATATTTTTTATGTCAAATTTATTTTCCATCAAAACAATATTTTATCGAAACGTTTTTAAAATATTTAGTAAACTTTTTTGAGGTATTAAATATCTGTAATTTTTATAAGTTGTTACTTTGTAATGAAATATGTAGTAAAAAATCTTCAGATATAGTAAACTAAGTAAAAATGTGTTTTTTATAAGATAAGTTTTTATTGATTGATTAGATATGAAATACCACTACTTTTTTGTGTAGTGATTTGTTGCAAAGAATTATCAAAAAAATGCAAAAAGACAAAAAAAAATGCTTCATGTTGTTGAAATTTGCATGAAACATTTTTTTTAATATTTTTAGTAGCTCTTATAAG
>JALNVT010000188.1 GCA_023231265.1 Sphaerochaetaceae bacterium | reverse complement strand
TGAGCTCTTTTACAAAGAAGCAACTGAACTTGGATTGGATGTTCTTGTTGAGGCCCACAATCGAGATGAGGTTGATATGGCTCTATCTATTGATGCAAAAATCATTGGAATCAACAACAGAGATTTGAAAACATTCCATGTAGATTTCAGCAACTCTGAAAGAATGAGAGAATATATTCCAAGCAGCAAGATAATGGTCAGTGAGAGTGGGTACTCCACACGAGATGACATCATAAGAGCTCAGGAGATGAAGGTTGATGCTGTATTGATAGGTGAATCCTTCATGAGATCATCTTCAAAGAGAGAGCTTCTATCTTCCTTGAAAGGAATCAACATATGAAATCAAAATTGAAGATATGTGGACTCAGAAGAGAAGCAGATATCTTGATGGTGAATGAGATCAATCCTGAATACATTGGTTTTGTATTTGCAAAGAGCAGACGTCAGGTGAATCTTGAAACTGCAATTAGACTGAAGAAGAGACTCAATTCCAACATAAAGAGTGTTGGGGTTTTTGTTGACGATAGCATAGACAATGTGGTCAGTGCAGTTGCTGGCGGAGCCATTGATTGCATTCAACTGCATGGTAGTGAGAGCAACTCCTACATACAGACCATCAAAAAGATAGTTAATGTTCAGATCATAAAAGCAATAAAGATAAATTTGGACGACGATGTTTTCAGAGAGTATCCCGATGCAGATTTCTATCTTCTCGACAGTGGTTCTGGAAGTGGCAAGACATTTGATTGGAGCACTCCTTTGAATTCATCAAAACCACTGTTTATTGCTGGTGGAATTGATGCAGACAACATTGAAGAGGCATATAAAATATTTCATCCATATTCATTTGATCTCAGCAGCAGTGTTGAAGTCGATGGATTTAAAAATTTAGAAAAGATGAGAGAGATAAAAGAAAAACTTGACTCTCTCAATGGAGATAATAATGAGTAAGGGACATTTTGGAATACATGGTGGTCAGTACGTACCAGAGACTCTGATGAATGCTGTTATAGAGTTGGAAGAGGCATACGACAGATATAAAGATGATGAGCAGTTCAACAGAGAACTTGATTATCTTCTGAATGAGTATGCAGGTCGTCCATCCCGTCTTTATTATGCACAGCGCATGAGTGAGGATTTAGGTGGTGCAAAAATATACCTGAAGAGAGAGGATCTCAACCACACAGGAGCTCATAAGATCAACAATGTAATTGGACAGTGCCTGCTTGCAAAGCGAATGAACAAGACAAGAGTCATCGCTGAAACAGGAGCTGGACAGCATGGTGTTGCTACTGCAACAGTTGCGGCTCTTATGGGACTGGAGTGCGAGATCTTCATGGGACAGGAAGATATAATCAGGCAATCTCTCAATGTCTACAAGATGAGACTTCTTGGAGCCAAAGTCAACAGTGTGACAACAGGAACTGCCACTCTTAAAGATGCTGTATCACAGACCATGAGAGAGTGGACCAACAGAATCAGTGACACTCACTATGTTCTTGGAAGTGTCATGGGGCCTCACCCATTTCCAACTATTGTAAGAGACTTCCAATCTGTTATTTCAAAAGAGATCAAAGAGCAGATACTCGAGAAAGAGGGAAAACTTCCAGATGCAGTTCTTGCATGTGTTGGAGGTGGCTCCAATGCAATAGGAGCTTTCTACAATTTCATTGATGATAGCAGTGTGAGATTGATTGGATTGGAAGCAGCAGGTCTTGGAGCAGATACAGATAAAACAGCTGCAACAATTGCAGTAGGAAAACTTGGTATATTTCATGGAATGAAGAGTTATTTCTGCCAGGATGATTATGGACAGATAACACCAGTTTACTCAATATCTGCAGGTCTTGATTATCCAGGGATTGGTCCCGAGCATGCAAACCTTAAAGATATAGGAAGAGCAGAATACTATCCAATAACAGATGAGATGGCAGTCAAAGCTTTTGAGTATCTTTCAAAGATGGAAGGAATAATACCAGCAATCGAGAGCTCTCATGCAGTGGCATATGCCATGCTGCTTGCTCCAACAATGAAAAAAGATCAGATTATAGTGGTCAATCTTTCAGGAAGAGGTGACAAAGACTGTGTATCAATTGCAAAGTACAGAGGAGAAGAGATCAATGAATAAGATAAATGAGGTATTTAAAAATGGAAAGGCCTTCATACCCTTCATAACCGTTGGAGATCCTGATATTGATACAACAGAGAAGCTCATATATGCACTTGATGAAGCTGGATGTGATCTTATAGAGCTTGGAATTCCTTTCTCTGATCCAACAGCGGAAGGACCTGTCATAATGAGTGCAAGTGAGAGAGCTCTCAAAAATGGCATATGCACTGACGATGTATTCACTCTTGTAAGGAAAGTGAGAAAGACCACTCAGATACCACTTGCATTCATGACCTATGCGAATGTTATATTCAGCTATGGTATTGAACGATTTGCAATCAATGCAGAGAAGGTTGGAATTGATGCACTCATTCTTCCCGACGTTCCGTTTGAAGAGAAGAGAGAATTTGACGATGTTCTATTAAAACACAATATAGACCTTATCTCCATGATAGCTCCGACTTCCAAAAATAGAGTGACCAAGATTGCAAAAGAAGCAAATGGTTTCATCTACTGTGTATCATCTCTTGGAGTCACTGGTGAGAGAAGCAATTTCAGCAGCAACCTTAAAGATCTGATAGATAACGTGAAATCAATCAGACCAGATCTGCCATGTGCAATTGGTTTTGGAATCAGCAATCCAGAACAAGCTGAAGCTATGGCAAGGATTTCAGATGGAGCTATTGTAGGTTCTGCTATTGTAAAGATAGTTGATAGATATGGAAAGGACTGTGTCGACGAGGTAAGCAAATTTGCATCTGCAATGAAAGATGGAGTCAGAAAAGCAAATTAACTGGATGACTTTTTAAAGAGCACTCTCAATCAGAAGAGTGCTCTTACTTTCTCAAAACTTCACTTAATCTCAATATCTGAACAAGAAAAACAGAACTGCAAACATAACAAAGAAAGCAATGCTGTAGAATACATGATGTCTGTAATCACTAAGAGAGTGAAAATTAGATCTCTTTCTGTCCAATCCATACCCTCGAGCTTCAAGGCTCATTGCAAGAGTTGGAATTGATCTCAATGACACAACAAGAGCACTGGTCAAGGTTGGACCAAGATTTCTTATTCTGTTTCTCATCTTCTTATTTACCCTGTTATCTGCACCACGTCTCAGTTTGTGAGAATCAATTATCTCATTGAATGAATCAAATATATCAGGAATGGACCTGAATACAAGAGAGATTGTCAGACATGCTTTGTATGGCAGATGGAATTTCTGCAGAGCAAGTATGAATTCATCCATCTTTGTTGTTATGAACAAAAGAGAGCATGCAAATGTTATTGTTAAAAATCTAAAATCAAGAAGCAGACTCTGAAGGAGTCCCTCTTCTGTCAGTATCAGAGTGTTTCCTTGAATCCATAGAGGTGTTCCTCCTCTATCATATAGAGGTGAGAACAGAAGCATTATTACAAGCATTGGTAATACTGAATAGAATATATTCTTTGTGTTCTTTCTTCCAATCGAGAATAAAGATATAGCTATGGATAGAATACCAAGAGATACTATGACATAGAAATTTACAGGCAAAAAGACAAAGATGCACACATACAATGTGAGAGCGACCTTTGATCTTGGATCCAATTTATATAGAGGGCCCTTTCCTTCTTTGTAGATACTAGCGTTCATGAAGTGCCTCCATGGTACCATGGTCCACATAGTAAGTTTTATCTGAGATCTCTTTGGCAAAATCTTCATCGTGTGTGATTATGATCAAGGCGCAGCCCTTCTTACTCAACTCACTGATGATGAAATATGCATCGTCATAACTCATTGCACCATCAAGCTCATCAAGAATCAAGAAAGGTCTGTCTAAAAGATAGTAGACTGCGGCCTGAAGTTTCTTTCTCAGCGCAAAGCTCATTGTGGTTGGAGTGTCACTCACATCCAAGGAGAACAGTTTGGCGCAGCTCTCAACTTTCTCTTTTATGACTTTATTTGAATATTTTCCTGAATTGACGAGTCCCCAAGATAGCTCTTCATAGACCGTTGGTAGAAATATTTGATAATCTGGATTCTGAAACAGATATCCAACATTAGCTTGAAGAATCTGGCCGACAGCACTCTTTTTATTCAAAAGGATGCTTCCTTCATCAAATTTATCAAGACCACACAACATACGAGAGAATGTGCTCTTACCAGAGCCATTGCTTCCGATGAGTCTGACCACCTCACAGCTTTTAACATGAAAATCTTTACAGTTCATTTTGAAGGGTCTCTCATCTTTGATTGACTCTCTTCTTCTAACAGCCTTGAGATTCTCAACTTTTATCTCTTGAATGCTTCCATCAAAGCTCTTCACTCTCTCATCAAGACTATTGAGCAAAGATGAATCTTTCAAGTATGTTCTTATATCACGGTGAGTGAACAGTTCAATTGCTTCTTCTCTCTTGGCCTCTCTGAAGTTGCCGCTCTCCAATATTTTTATATCGTCAAATACATCTTCAAATTGAGTGAGATATCTTGCACTGAGTGTTATCACTGTTTTGTCAGTTTTTTTGATCTCTTCTGCTAGAAAATCTCGCCATCTCTTATCAAGATCGTCAAAAGATTCATCCAGTATATAGATGGATGGATTTATTGCATCAGATACAGCCAGAAGAAGTCTCTTTCTCTCACCACCAGACAGTTCAAAAGGACTTGCCTTTGCATAATTTATCAGGCCCCACTTGATGAGGGACTTTTTGACGGTGCTCTGTATTGTTTTCTGATCAATTCCAAGAGATTCCAAAGGAAAAGCTACTTCGTTCTCACAGGTGGTGCT
>JALNVT010000187.1 GCA_023231265.1 Sphaerochaetaceae bacterium | reverse complement strand
GTAAAGATTGATTATCTTTCTTAATTTTTTGTATGAAATAATTCCGTATAGATTTACGCTAGCTAAAGCTATTTCATCAATTGCATCACGCATTGGTTTTGTGAATCTCTCCACAGCTTTATCAGCCTTTGCTCTCCATCTATAACAGATTCTTTCTTTTTCACTCTTACCTGCTTTCAACCAAGAAGTTTGGCTGTCGCAAGTATCAAAAGCCAATTCAAGTAATTCTTGATTATAAACAGGTAATTGATAAGGTTGAAGAATGAATCTGTAAAGAGATGCTAAATAAGTAAAATCATGTGTGTTAACATAGTTAGAAAGTCTGAAAGAAAAAATTTCTTTAGCGTTTTTCATGTTAGGATTGAATTTCAAACAGTAATTGAAGAATTCTTCTGCTTTTTCAGAAAGGGGAAATCTATGTAAATCTGAATAATCTTTTAAATCATCCCAAGTTATAACATTCCAAGAACCAAAATCTTCATATGATTCAAAAATTGAATCAGTTCTATCATAAAGATCTGTGAAGTATGAAATTTTCAATACTCCATCTGTTACGTTAAAATAATTGTTTTCTATCGCATTTAACTCTTTTGCAAGTGTTGTCTTTCTAACACCCTTCAATTCGGGATGAATTTTGTTTGTTAAATCTTCTATTTTGATTGATCCAAATCTGTTCACTAAAGCTGTAGCTGCTACTACTAAAGCTTCTACCTGTTTATCAGTCATCTTAACTCCTACTATATAATAATTGTTGTTTGCTTATCTGCCAAAAAACTCTATTAAGTTGTAACATAATTATTAATAGCTTTCTACCACTTATATTTAGCCTTTATTTAGTCTCTATATTTGTGGGAGAATTTAATAAGAGGATTTCTGTACTGTGTTGGATTTTTCTTTTTAAGATAGATTGCATTTGCAGGGCAGTTGTTGATGCAAGCTGCGCAGGCAATACATTTGTTTGCAAATTCTGGTTTGTGATTTACCATTGTTATGTTGTTTGTTGGACAATCCCTGTAGCATAGTCCACAATCTATGCACTTATCTGAAACATGATAGTTGGCGCCATAAGAATGTATCATTGAAAGATAAACTGTATGGTTCAGAGCTCCTATTAATTTTGGTTTCCATGCTGGAAATTTAAATTTTTCAGACTCCACATCTTCAATAATCTTATCAATTTTAACATTGCTCTTTTCAATGATTTCAATATTTTTTTTATCAGAATCTTTAGATTCTTTAACAAAATAATTACTTGGCATCTTAACATGATTTGCATAGGTAAGTGTGATTCCTTCTCGTTTCAAAAGCATCTCACATCTTTTTATCCCCCAAAAACTAAAATTGACAGATGCATTTGATATAGCATAAACATATTTTAGATTCGTTTTATCATCAGCTTTTCCAAGAATTTCCGTGATGAAATTATCAACAGGATATGGTTCCATTGAAGCATGTATTGGAAAGATAATACCAAGCCTTTCTGGGGTAGCAAAGTTCTCTTCTGTAATTTCATTTATCATCTTTATTTCACAATCATCTGTTCTGTCTGCTATTTTTTTTGCTATATAGTAACTGTTGCCCGTAGCTGAAAAGCACAATATTAAATTTTTCAAATTTTACTCCTATTTGATTGGACTGAAATTTTTGAGTCTTGTACAGAGCTCATCTATGTCATTGTCACTTAAATTCAAGTTTGTAGCAAGTCGTACATAATCGCCCTCTGTATTGGCAAGTATTCCGTCTTCTTTTAACATAGAAACGATTGTGTCTGAGGGAATATTGTCTACTGTGAAGAATACAATATTGGTTTCAGTTTTTCCATGAATTGTGGCATAGGATGTTTCTTTTAAAGTGGAAACAATCTTTTTAGCTCGTGAGTGATCTTCTTTGAGTCTGTCTACATTGTGCTCTAAAGCATATATACCAGCTGCAGCCATGAATCCAATCTGACGAGTTCCACTTCCAAGCATTTTTCTCAATGTTCTAGCTTGATTGATAAATTGTTTATCTCCACAAAGAAGAGAGCCCATTGGAGAACCAAGTCCTTTTGATAAACAGAAGGTTATTGTATCTGCATATTTAGCATATTCTGCAACACTTATTCCTGAAGCAACACTTGCATTGAAGATTCTTGCTCCATCCATGTGTACTTTGATGTCTCTTTGTTCTGCAAGATGTTTTATTTCTTTTAAATTCTCGATGGGATAAATAGCACCACCGATAGTATTTTCAACTTCAAGAAGGGTGGTTGCTGCCATATCATATACACCTTTTGCTTTTATATGTGGAGCAAAATCATCTGCACTCAGTATCCCATCAGGAGTATCAAGCCCTATAGGAAGCACTCCTGCAATTGCAGAGACTGCTCCAATTTCGTGATGTATTATATGGGCATTCTTTGCACATAAAACTTCGTTGGCACGACCACAGTTTATATATAAAGATATTAGATTTCCCATTGAACCTGTTGGAACAAATAAAGCAGCTTCTTTTCCACAGATTTCTGCGCCCATTCTCTCAAGTTTGTTTGCACTTGAATCTTCATGGTAGACATCATCTCCAACTTCTGCCATGTAGATTGCCTCTCTCATTGCTGGAGTTGGCATTGTAATTGTATCAGATCTTAAATCAATAATGCTTTTCATAATTTTTTCCTTTTGATTGATTTTAGTGCTTTAAAAGGCTTCTGTATAGTTCAAAGAACTTAGGGAATGTGACTCCCACGGCATCAATTCCTTCAATTGTGATTGGATTGTCACTTTGAAGAGCAGCGATTGCCATTGCCATAATTATTCTATGATCTCCATATCCTGGAACTGTTCCACCTTTTATATGAGAGTTTCCATTGATTGTAATTCCATCTTCAAGCTCTTCAACATCAACGCCCAAAACTTTCAAGTTCTTAACCATGACATCGATTCTATCAGTTTCTTTCAATCTAGCTTGTGGAGTGTCATTGAATGTTACACTCTCTTTTGAATATGCTGCAACTGCACATAAAGCAGGTAATGCATCTGGCATTGGATTTAAGGAGAAGACTCCGCCTTTAAGTTCTTCAGGACCAGTTACAGTTACTTCATTCTTATTCCATTTTACATTGCACCCCATATCCTGAAGGATATCGAGGGTATGAATATCTCCCTGTCCATCGTTTGGATTCAATCCTGCTATTGTTATTGTTGATTTGCATATTGCTGCCATGCAGAAGAAGAACGTGGCACTTGAGAAATCTCCAGTGATTATATCTTCAAAACCACTGTAATGTTGATTGCATTTAATTTCAAAGTTCTGAATATCTGAACTTGATGAATATTCAATATTTTGTTTATCAAGCCAACCTGTTGTTAGAGTCACATAAGGTTTTTCAAATAGCAGAGGAGCATTGATAGTACAGTCATTTTTGGCCATTGGTGTTGATAACAGTAAAGATGAAAGATACTGACTTGTTGGACAGTTTATGGAAATCTTTCCACCTTCAATGGGGCCCTTTATTGTAAAAGGAGGATATTGAGTTGCACTTACAGTGCAACCAAGTTCTCTGTAAGCATCAAGCAAAGGTCCAATAGGTCTTTTTTTAAGTTGAGCATCTCCTGTGAATGTTATCTCTCTTTCTAGAGTTGCGCATAAGCCTAAAGCAAGATACAAAGTTGTTCCGCTGTTACCACAGTCAATTGTTAAAGGAGACTTATTGTTCTTGAGTTCACTGGAGTCAACAAAGTAAGTGTCTCCATCATCTGTAATTTTTGCACCTAACGCTTTGCAGGCCTTTATGCAGGAAATTGTATCCTGTGAAGAAAGAACGTTATGTATGGTAGATTTTCCAAAAGCGAATGTTGCAATCAAGAAAGCTCTTATAGTTTGGCTCTTTGAACTTGGAATTGTAATCCGACCTTCGGCGATATTTTTTGTTAAAAGTGTATTCATAATTAATATTTATACCATAAACTGCATAAAAAAAATATAAATTTTATTGCAATTTTGCTATATTCTGTCCTTTTCGCTAAAAAACCATCCCCCCTCGAAAGGAAGAATGGTCTTAGAATTTACAGTTCTAATAAATTAGAAATATGTGGTTTCCTCTATTTTAGGTAAAGACCGGTGTATGGATGGTAATCCATAGTGTTCTTATACCAACCGCCCCACTTATTAGTATCAATCATGTTGATAGTAATGTAGTAGTAGAAAGGTATGATAGCACAATCTTCATTAACGATGATATCTTCAGCAGTCTTCAATACGCCAAGTCTATCAACAGGATTTTCGATTGTAGCAGCTTCTTGTAATAGTGTATCATATACATCATTAGCATATTTACCACCATTCATAGCAGCGCCTGTCATGAACATATCTAGGAATGTGTTAGGATCTTGATAATCACCAACCCAACCAGCTCTTGCAATTTCGAAAGCTCCTGAAGCTCTGTCATCTAAGAATGTTCCCCATTCTTCGTTAACTAGTTCAATGTCGATTCCTAATTTTGTTTTTAATTCTTGTTGTACATATTCAGCAATTTGTTTGTGGCCTTCAGAAGTATTGTAAAGAATTTCTAATGTTGGGAAACCAACACCATTAGGGTAACCAGCTTCTGCTAAGAATTCTTGAGCCATTTCTGTAGCTTCTTCTTCGCTATCGAATGGGAACTCTAATGCTTCATAACCAGCCATTGGAGGTACGATACACCAAGCAGGAATCTGTCCAGCTTTTGTAACGCCTTCAACTAAGTCTTCACGGTTAATAGCATAGCTAATAGCCTTTCTAACTAGTACGTTATCAAGAGGAGCAACTTCTGTTTGGAAGATGTAGTAATATGTTGCAAGCTGAGCGTTTGCTTGGTAAGAGTCTTTCATCTTTGCTGAAGCAAGTTTGTCAGTTGGAACGTTTGTGATCCAGTCAATTTCACCGTTT
>JALNVT010000186.1 GCA_023231265.1 Sphaerochaetaceae bacterium | reverse complement strand
CTTCTTGGCTTCAATGCTTGCAGGTATTTTTGTTGGATTTGGTATAATCCTCATTTTTTCAATCGGCGGATTGCTTGATGGATTACCACAGAAGAAATTGATAATGGGTGCATGTTTTGGTATTGCACTGGCACTTGTAATAATCTGTGGTTCAGAATTATTTACCGGCAACAACCTTGTTATGGGTGCAGGTATAATGGAAGGCAAAGTTTCAGTAAAGCAATCAATACATCTTTGGATTGTATGTCTTTTAGGTAACTGGGTTGGCTCAATTCTTTTGGCAGTCATCTTCAATCTAACAGGATTGAACTCTGGTGCAACAGCTGCAATTTTTGCAAGCACCGCTCTTGCAAAGATGTCTGGTAGCTTCACATCTCTTTTCTTCAAAGCAATTTTATGTAACATTTTGGTCTGTCTTGCTGTATGGAGTGGTTTCAGATGCAAGAATGAAGTTGCAAAGCTTGTGATGATCTGGTGGTGTCTATTTGCATTCATCACATCAGGATTTGAACACAGTGTGGCAAATATGACACTGTTGACAATCGGTATGTTGAATTCCAATGGATTGGCTCTATCTCTCAGTGGCTATTTCTGGAATATGTTTGTAGTTGTTCTTGGAAACATGGTTGGTGGAATTCTATTTGTAGCATTCCCTTATTTCATGATTGCAAAAGAAAAATAGGAGGTCGATTATGGCTTACAGCTTGGACAAAATAGCAGTAGATGAGCTCTTCAGTAAATGGGGAGAGGATTATCTTATTTACGGTCCCACTTTAATCAAAAATACAGGCCGTCTCTCTGATACTGATTCTGTCAGATATGATGAGGTGAAATCAATTGATGATCTGGAGTTGAATCTCAAGAGTGATTATTCATTCAAAGATGTCATCTTGCCAATTTCAGAGGTACTCTTCTACTACAATGAAGATGGAATGATGGTTCCAAAACAGAAACACAATGGTGCAATCATATTTCTGAGATCCTGTGATCTTCATGCATTGGACCGTTTGGATCAGATGTTCATGGAGAACGGAAAACCTGATTTCTATTATACAAGATTGCGAGAGAATCTTAAGTTCGTATTGATTCCATGCAGCAAATCATTTGAAAACTGCTTCTGTGTATCAATGAACAGCAATGTAACAAAGAACTATGATCTAACAATTGAAGAGATTAATGGTGAGTATGTATTTGAATCAAAAGATGAATACTTCACAAAATTCTTCAGCGGGAGCAAAGAATTGGATTACACAGTTCCCTATGTAAAAGAGAATGATATCAAGGTGGAGCATGTTGAGAAGATCAACAATCTTGCAATAACAAAATCTGAAATGTGGAGAGAATATGATTCTCGATGCATAGCATGTGGAAGATGCACACTTGTGTGCCCTACCTGTACATGCTGGACAATGCAGGACATCCATTATGGCGACAATCAGAAAGCCGGTGAGAGACGTAGAGTGCAGGCATCCTGCATGGTTGATAACTTTGATAGAGTTGCTGGTGGACATGTTTACAGAGAGAAGAATGGAGATCGAATGAGATACAAAGCATTGCATAAAATCAGCGATCACAGAGAGAGATATGGTGTTGATATGTGTATTGGATGCGGTCGTTGTGATGATATCTGTCCTGAATATATCAGCTTTTCAACTATTTTAAATAAGATAGCTAAGGAGAGTGAATAATGATAACTAATGAATATTTACCTTTTTCTTCAAAGGTTTTGAAAGTAACAAAACATACTCCAATGGAACACACATACACAATGGAATTTGCTGGTGCAAAAGATGTTGTTCCTGGACAGTTTTTTGAGTTATCACTGCCTAAATATGGAGAGGCTCCTATCTCTGTATCAGGTATTGGTGAGAACAGTGTTGATTTGACAGTAAGAAGCATCGGTGTTGTAACTGATGAGCTGTTCAAATATGAGGCTGGAAGACATCTCTACATCAGAGGACCTTACGGAAATGGTTTCATAGCTGATGATTACAAGGATTCAGAGCTGCTTGTAATAGCTGGTGGTACTGGTGTATCTCCTGTTAAAGCAATCATTGATTACTTTGGCAACCACAATGATGAAGTCAAGAGCATGAGCATAATAACAGGATTCAAATCTAAAGACGATCAACTCTTCAGAGAGGACTTCAAAAGATGGGGAAAACAGATGAATGTCACTTTGACATTCGACAGAGGCGATGAAACCAAAGAAAACATTGGTCTTGTCACCAAATATATTCCTTCAGTAAAGGTCAACAATTTTGATGATGCCAAAGCTATTGTAGTTGGACCTCCTATCATGATGAAATTCGCTGTAAAGGGCCTCATTGAAAGAGGATACAAAGAAGAGAATATCTGGATATCTCATGAGAGAAGAATGAGCTGTGGTTTGGGAAAATGTGGTCACTGCCGTGTTAACAGCACCTACATTTGCTTGGATGGACCAGTATTCAATTATACTGTTGGTAAGGATTTAATAGACTAATGGATGTAAATACAAAAAAACTTAAAAAGAATGCTTTCCGTGTTACAAAGAGAAGAGGATATACTGCAAGTAGAATTCGTATTCCTGGCGGCAGACTCGATGCTAAATATCTATCAATGATTCAAGAGATTGCTGATACTTACGGAGAGGGTGTTGTAAATATAACAGCAAGACAGGGCTTTGAAGTTCCTGGAATAAGATTTGAAGACATGGATAAGGTAAACGTATTGCTTCAACCAATCATTGAAGGTCTTGGAATCAATCAACCAAATCCAGAAGGTACAGGATATCTTTCATCCGGTACAAGAAACATAGCTGCATGTGTTGGTAACAAAGTCTGCCCAATGGCAAACTTTGATACAACAGAATTTGCAAAAGACATTGAGAAGGCAGTGTTCCCAAATGACCTTCATTTCAAAGTGGCACTCACAGGCTGTCCAAATGACTGCCAGAAAGTAAGAATGCATGACTTTGGTATAATGGGAATGACTCTACCTCAATTTCACGCTGACCGATGTATTTCATGTGGTGCTTGTGAGAAAGTATGCAGAAGAAAGGTTGTTCAGGCAATAAGCATGAAAAATTTCAGACCTGTAAGAGATAACGAGACATGTCTTGGCTGTGGTGAGTGTGTCATTGCCTGCCCTAACTTTGCTTGGCAGAGATCTGAAAAGAAGTACTTCAGATTGACCATAATGGGAAGAACTGGTAAGAAAAATCCAAGACTTGGACAGGATTGGATCAAATGGATTGATCATGATTCAATAATAAAGATCATCATGAATACATATGATTATGTTGAAGAATATATTGATAGATCAGCACCAGGTGGAAAAGAGCACATCGGCTACATCATCGATAGAACAGGTTTCAAAGAATTTGAAAAATGGGCTTTGAAAGATGTAACATTACCATCTATTGCAGAAGTTAGAACTCCAATCTATTGGAGTGGAGTTCACTACAAAAAGCAATTTGATTATTAGAACAAAAAAAATATAAAAAAGGCTCCTCATTCAATTTAGGAAAACAGTTGAATGGGGAGCTTTTATATGCTACCAGCATCTCAATTCTTAATAGAGCTGAGATACCGACTCTAAAACCTTAGAATGTAACTTCCAAACCTTTTTCATCATAAGACAGATTTATAGAAGAGCCAGGTAAGATCTTTCCTTCAAGCAGAATCTTAGCAAGAGGATTCTCAACATAACGTTGAATAGCTCTCTTGATAGGACGAGCACCAAAGGTTGGATCATAACCAACTTTGAATATTTCAGTGAGAACTGTATCGTCAAATGTGACCTTTATGTTCTTCTCGTTCAATCTTGCAACAAGATCTTCCAATTGAAGTTTGACAATAGATTTGACCTGAGGTTCTCCCAATCTGTTGAATACAACGATATCATCAAGACGATTCACAAATTCAGGTTTGAAGGTATGGTTTATGGTATCCATAACCATTTTCTCACCTTCTTCAAATGAAGAAGCATTCATCAGATGAGCCGCACCAAGATTGCTTGTCATGATTATTACAGTGTTTGTAAAATCGACAATTCTGCCCTGTCCATCGGTAAGACGTCCGTCGTCCAAAACCTGAAGAAGAATGTTGAATACATCTGGATGAGCTTTTTCAATCTCATCGAAAAGAATTACAGAGTAAGGTCTTCTTCTTACAAGTTCAGTCAGCTGACCTCCCTGATCATATCCAACATATCCTGGAGGAGCACCAATCAATCGGCTCACGGAGAACTTCTCCATGTACTCACTCATATCAATACGAGTCAGAGCCTTCTCATCGTCGAACAAGAAACCGGCTAGAACCTTAGCAAGCAGAGTTTTACCAACACCTGTAGGTCCAGCGAATATAAATGAGCCCAGAGGCCTATTTGTATCCGATAAGCCAGATTTGTTACGTCTGATGGCATCACTGATTACACTTATAGCTCGAGATTGTCCAACAACTTCTTTAGATAGAGTCTCTTCCAGTTTGAGATACTTCTCTCTCTCACTCTGCTCCATCTTTGTGATTGGAATTCCTGTCCAGTTGCTGACAATTCTTTCAATATCTTCCTCACAGACTTCCTCACGAAGAAGCTGCTTTCCATTCTTGTTTGTTGATTCAAGTTTGGAGGACATCTCCTTGATTTCATTCTGAAGTTTAGGAATGTCACCATGCTTTATTCTGGCAGCAGTATTGAGATCTCCATCTCTCTCAGCGGCAGCCTCTTGATTCTTAAGCTCTTCCATCTGAGCTTTTTTATCACGAAGGCCTTCAATAGATTTCTTTTCATTCTGCCATTGAGTGCTCATTGCATCCATCTTGTTCTTGGAATTTGCAAGATCCTCTTCTATCTTAGCAAGACGTTTCTTGCTGTTCTCATCGTCTTCCTTACTCAAAGCTCTCTTCTCAATGTTCAGCTGAAGAACCTTATGACTGAGCTTATCAAGCTCCTCAGGTTGACTCTCTATCTCAATCTTGAGCTGAGATGCAGCCTCATCAAT
>JALNVT010000185.1 GCA_023231265.1 Sphaerochaetaceae bacterium | reverse complement strand
TATATCGGTTGTGCTGGTGGTATTGAAACACAGGCAACTCTTACTGGTGAGAAAGAAGATATCAGCGACAATTCTTACTGCTACACTCTTGAAGTTAAAGACCTCATGGGTGGACACAGTGGTGCTGAAATAGACCAACAGAGAGCAAACGCAATTAAAATTGCAGCAAGAGCTCTCAACAACTTAAAGACAATCAGATTGATTGAAGCTGTTGGTGGAACAAAGAGAAATGTAATTCCTTCTGATTGTAAGATGACTTTTGCAATTGATAAAGAGGAATACAAGAAATTGAGTTCTGTAGTAAATGACATTGAGAAGGTTCTTGCAAATGAATACGGTGTACAGGAACCAAATGCTAAAGTAATTCTTGATAGAATCGATAATGGAACAAAGGCATTTGAAAACCACACTTCCAAAGCTCTTTTGAGATCTCTTCACATGGCACCACATGGTGTTGATGCAATGAGCATGAGCTTGAAGGGTGTTGTTGAAACATCATCAAACCTTGCAATTATAAGAACACTTGAGAATGGTTTTGAATGCATAAGTAGCCACAGATCTTCAATCATGTCTTCAAGAGATGATGTAGCAAAACGTTGTGGAGAGGTATTTGAAACCTGTGGAGCTGAAGTCAAACAGGTTGGAGCATATCCTTCATGGCAACCAAACATGGATAGCGAGTTGAAAGACTTCTGTGCAGAAGCTTATGAAGCATATGCAGGTAAGAAACCTCTGATCACTGCAATTCATGCTGGTCTTGAATGTGGTATCATCAACAGCAGAATTGAAGGAATGGATTCAATTTCATTTGGTCCTGATATGGGAGATGTACACAGTGTCAAAGAGCACCTATCTGTATCTTCTGTTAAGAGAACCAGTGAATTCTTAAAACATGTTTTGGCTATAATCAAATAGATATTTAATTTCATGACGAGAAAGCAGTGGGGATTGTATCTTCACTGCTTTTTTAAACTGACACAATTTAAAGGGTATATAATGAGTAATAAAAGAAAACCAGTGATTGGTATTGCAGCTCTTGTGAATCAGAGCCCTCAAGATACAGCTTTCAAAAATTATGTGAGACATTTCTGCGGAGATGCCTTCGTCCTCAAAGTAAGAGAGGCAGATGGTGTTCCTCTTATAATTCCATACATCAATGAATTTACAGAATCAATGGTATCTGATTACATATCAAGTGTTGATTCCCTTCTTCTCACAGGTGGTGGAGATATTGATCCAACTCTCTATGGTGAGGATAAGATTCCAGAATGTGGAAAGACAGATATACTTCTTGATAAATTTCACATTGCTTTGGTCAAAGAAGCAATAAAACAGAAAAAACCTGTTTTTGGAATTTGCAGAGGTTGTCAATTGATAAACATTGCATTGGATGGAACAATGCATCAGGATCTGGGAATACATAAGGAATTCAGAAATCACTTTGATCTTGAAACCTATGAAAGAACTTCTCATAAGATATCAATCAAAGACGGTACAATACTGAAAGGGATGATACCTTTAGAAAGTACAGATGTTAACTCTCTTCATCATCAAGCAATAAAGAAAGTCTCCCCATCTCTGATTGTATCAGCTGTAAGTGAGGATGGAGTTGTTGAAGCTGTTGAATCAAAAGAAGGTGATTCATTCATTCTTGGTGTGCAGTGGCACCCTGAGACAATGGTAAAAAACAAAGACCAAATGGAAGGATTGTTTAAATCTTTCATTGAGATCAGTCAATCATAAAAGATCTGCAGTACAAAACTCTTCAATCATTTCCTTTCTAGGAAAGAGGTTGAAGATTTTTTTTACCCAAATTCTTCAATTATTTTTTTTAAATGGTCTCAACATCAAAAAGATGAATGCAAAGTTATCAGATGTCTTGTAAATAGATATGATGACTCAATATTTTGAGCAATAAAGTCATCAGATGTTTAAAATTTAATCATATGATTTATAAATTCATCAGATGACTTATTTACTTACTATATAACAAATTAGATAGTAAAAAACCACTCATCAGATGTATTATTTTGAGGTAAAATTAACACATCTGACCTATAATTAATGGTCTGATTTTTGAAAAATTCATTGAAAAATACCACCGAAAGATTATTTTTGCTGGTTTTTTATGCAAACAGCAGACTTGCGTGAGCTTAAAAATTGGCTCTATTTATCAATCTGTTGCTGCAGATGTTAAATTTGTTGACTTAAAAGAGAAAGTGCCTAGAAATGGCTTTATTTTGGCTCTGAACGAAAAGTATTAAGTCTTTGAGCATAGAGATTTCATATAGAATAATGAAAGTAATATGAATTAAATGATGCAGAGAATGGAAAGAAAAAAGAACAGCCCGAAGGCTGTTCCAATGTAAATATATCTGCAGTTATTGATCTAAGCTTCTTTGATTGCTTTAGCCATCTCAACAGCCAATGCAAATGCTTTATCTTTGTCTTCCTGTGAAGGAGCACCTTGATATTCTACCTCTCCCATGAAGTCCATTTTCATAGATTCTACGAAAGGCATGAACTGCTTGTTAGCTCCGCCTGACCATCCGTAAGAGCCAAATCTTGCAATCTTTCTCTTGTTAACATGAGATCTCTCAAGTTGATCTAGAACTGTGAACATTGGTGGGAACATCTTGTATTCATAAGTAGGCATACCTACAATTATTCCTGCACTTCTCCATACCTTTTCAAGTACAAAAGATTCGTGAGTTTGAGGAACCTGCATAACATGAAGTTTCACACCCTCACTCTCAACACCTTTGATGAAGCTATCAAGAATAGCCTGTGTGTTACCGTACATGCTGGACCACACAATTGTGATCTCTTTTTCCTGAGGACCATTCATATATGTAGCTAATTTCTTGTACCAATTGATGACCTTACAAGGATCCTCTCTCCACATGATACCATGGGATGGGCAAACAAATTTAATAGGTAAATGGGTTACTTTTTCAATTCCTCTCAATGTAAATGTTGAGAATGAGCTCACAATATTTGCATAGTAACGTTCCAATTCTGTATCAAGCATCTTGCTCTCTGCTTCAGATAGTTGATCATCAAAAGCACTGTCATAACGACCAAAAGCACCGAAAGCATCACATGAGAATAAAATTCCATCTTCAACTAAGTATGTCATCATGGTCTCTGGCCAGTGAATATTTGGAGTCATGTAGAACTCTAAAGTCTTTCCACCAAGATCGATTGTATCACCATCTTTAACTACAGTAATTTTATCATGTACGTCATAGAAAGCTTCAATTAAAGGTTTTGCTTTAGCGCTGCAAACAAATTCAATGTTAGGATTTTTATCTTTAAATGTGTTCAAAGATCCTGTGTGATCAGGTTCCATATGATTGATAACAATTATATCAATATCTTTGATTTCAAGATCTAATTCCTTAAGTTCATCTTCAATTGCTGTCTCTGCGCCATCCCAATCTTTTACAAGATCGATCAAAACATTCTTCTTTTCGCCTTTTATTATGTAAGAATTGAGCATTACACCGTTCGGAATTGGCCAAATACCTTCAAACAAATCTCTGGTGCCAATTTTTGCTGCAACACGATATACATTATCTGTTATTTTATCTGGATGCATAAATTCTTCTCCTGTATACTATCGTCTGTACCAATAGTTTTTTTTCATATTGTTCTTATGTCTTCTATAAGAATAGATTTTTTTATGAAATAAAACAAGTTCTTGACTGCTATTAAATACTGTTACATGAACTTTAAAATGCAAGAACATACCAATTGTCCTTATAAGGTAAATTAAATAAAAATAATAATGGACGGATTGGTTATTATCCTTTATTTTAGATTATATGACAAATCAAAATTCCCTAAAATTAAACCTCTTTCAACCGTTGGTATATCAATCAATTGCGATTGAGGACAGATCAGATATTGAGAAAAACTATAAAATGTTACTCAAAAAAATAGAAGATGAGCCAACAGGATGTGAGGGTGTTATGGAGTTCTCATATCTGATTAGAGACAATGTGAAGATCTCCCTTGTGGCGATGGGATACGCAGAACCTCCAACAGAAGAGGTCAGAGAGGCAGTTCTTAACGGTGATGAGATTCCTCTTTACGATCACAACATGGAAATACCAGAAGGAAAATACATGCTCTCACAGTACCCCATTGCACCAGAAAGCAATGCTCTGTTCTCAATGTTCATTCCTTTTATTTGCAACAGCACAACAAATAAAAAAGGCACTCTCCATTTTAGACTTCTAAAGGAAAATGCCTTGGTTATATTGTCTCAAATAATTCTAAAACTAGAAGAATAGAGGTATAAGAAATGGTACCAGTATTGTGAGCGTCAATCCGTGATACATACTGGAGACCATGGTTGATACTCCAAAGTGAGATGTAAGTATTGGCAGTGTCACATCCATTGTTGTAGCTCCTCCTGAGCACACTGATGGATAGTAGAACTTCCTTCCAAACTTAGCTAGAAGAGGTATCAAGAAGAAAGTCAGACTCTCTCTGAACACATTGGCCAAGAAGGATATTGATCCAAGAATTGGATAGCCCAGATCAGTTATCATTATTCCAGATAAGCTGTACCAGCCAAAGCCAGAAGACAGCCCCAAGCTCTCTTTGATTGTGTATGGTGTAACAAACGGAAGGATCATGGCACCCAGATAAGTCCCAAGTATTGTCCATACAGGAAGTAAGAGAAGCCATGGAGAGGAAAAAACCTCTTTAATTTTAAGATCTGAGCTGACAATGGATATTCCAGAGAAAAACAGAAGTGTGTAGAGTAAATAGGTAATCACAGATGGTTCAAACCATTCAAAAGCACCTGTAAAGAGCTTTGCAAACATTCCTAAAATAACAATGGAGATAAGAAGAACTGGTTCTTTTATTATCATGAAGAGCCTTTGTATTTTATGTTTTTTCAGCAGTTCCTTACCTTCTTCACTGATCTCTCCGCCAAGCAATTCATTGACATCTTTAGAGGTGACATTCACTTTATCAGTATCAATCACACCACTGCTATCAACAGCCAATCCACTC
>JALNVT010000184.1 GCA_023231265.1 Sphaerochaetaceae bacterium | reverse complement strand
AATCGATTTTTCAATTCAAAAAGATGATTCATAAAGGATTCAACAGAGAATCTTTGAAAAGTAAGATAAGCACCACAGAACTCATCATGATGAATGCAATTGTCAACAACACAACTGACCCAAAAGATAATGTCAAGATTTCAGATTTGAAGGGCTACCTTTCAATCTCAAAAGGAGCTATCTCACAGAATCTATCAAGTCTAGAGAAGAAAGGTTTCATAAAGCGCTCTTTAAATGAGAACAACCGCCGCAATGTAATTGTGACGTTGACTCCTGAAGGAAGAAAGATAATTAAGGAACATTACTCACAGTTCACTGAAAAATTAAGAAAGATTGTAAGTCACCTTGGAGAAGATAATGTAAAGGAACTGATCGAATTGGTGGATAAAATGACTGAAATTTCAAACGAGATCAACAAAGAATCAAACCTTTAAGGTTAAAAAGGTCTTTTACATACAGTCTGTGTTGGACATATCTCGTGAAACATATGTTGAATGCACTCTCCTGTATATGGATATATTGACACCTATAGAACATATCAAAATATGATGTGTTCATATTCAAGATAAGCTCAAAAAAAAACTTTAAAATATATGGATGCTTCAGAGCAAGCAGTTGCTTGCCCATAAACAATGAAGCATGAAGCAGGAAATCAATAAAAGATAAGACAGCGTTATCATCATGATAACAGAATGAAATGTGACAATAAGTTATTTACAAGGGGACAATTTCACATGCTAAAAATTTTTAAATATTTGAACTGGAAAGAATGGGCCATGTCAGCTTTAAGTCTGATTTTTATAGTTGCACAGGTATGGCTATCATTGAAGCTTCCAGATTATATGTCGACAGTCACTCGTTTGACTCAGACTCCCAACAGTGCAATAAGCAACATATGGCTAAATGGTGGTTACATGCTGCTCTGTGCCTTAGGAAGTTTTATTTCCGCGATAATAGTGGGATATTTAGCTGCAAGAATCAGTGCATCTTTCGCACAAAGATTGAGATCAATTCTTTTTGATAAAGTTGATTCTTTCTCAATGGAAGAGTTGAATAGATTCTCCACTTCAAGTTTGATAACTCGTTCTACAAATGATATCACACAGGTGCAGATGTTCATTGTAATGGCACTTCAGGTGGCAATCAGAGCACCAATAATGGCAGTGTGGGCCTTGACCAAGATTTTAGGCAAGGGTGCCAGTTTTGTATATATCGTTGGTATTGCACTCATCATAGTTATAGCAATGGTAACCTTCTTGATGATAAAAGTAATTCCTAAATTTAGGATCATGCAGGTCTTAACAGACAACATCACAAGAGTTACCAGAGAAAATCTAACAGGACTTAGAGTTGTTAAGGCATACAATGCTGATAAATATCAAGAAAAAAAATTCGAAGAAGCAAATGAAGAATTGACTGCCACTCAGATGTACACAAACAGAGCAATGTCCATAATGAACCCTCTTATGACAATCATCATGAATGGTCTGTCTCTTGCAATATATTGGGTAGGTGCTTACATGATTGCTGCAGCTGCTATGATGGACAAATTGACAATATTCTCCAATATGGTTGTTTTCTCAAGCTATGCAATTCAAGTAATCATGAGTTTCATGATGCTGATCATGATCTTCATCATGCTTCCTCGTGCTACAGTTGCTGCAAATCGTATCAATGAAGTACTCGATACTGAACCAAACATAATTGAAGGTGAAAGAACCTCTGGTAACCCAGATTCTATTGGAGAAGTTACATTCAAAAATGTAAGTTTTGCATACCCTGGATCTGCTGCTCCTGTACTGGAAAACATAAGCTTCAGTGCAAAACATGGTGAGACTGTAGCCTTCATCGGCTCAACCGGAAGTGGTAAGTCCACTTTGATAAATTTGATACCTAGATTTTTTGACACTACCGAAGGTGAGGTCCTCATTGATGGTGTGAATGTGAAAGAATATAAATTGGAGAACCTCCTTGATAAGATTGGATATGTTCCTCAACAATCAGTCTTGTTCAAAGGCACAGTGGAGTCAAATGTTGCTTATGGTGACAATGGTAAGGTTGCTTACAGCAAAGATGCAGTGAATAAAGCCATCGAAATAGCACAAGCTACAGAATTCATACAAGATATGGATGGTGATTTAGATGCTTCTATTTCTCAAGGAGGAGCAAATATCTCAGGTGGTCAGAAACAGAGAATTTCCATTGCCAGAGCTATATGTCGTAATCCTGAGATCTACATCTTCGATGATTCTTTCTCAGCTTTGGACTACAAAACAGACCGTGTTTTAAGAACTGCTTTAAAAGAAGAGACTTCTCATGTAACCAGCATTATTGTTGCACAACGTATTGGAACTATTATTGATGCAGATCAGATAATTGTATTGGATGAAGGAAAGATTGTTGGCAAGGGCAAGCACAAAGAACTGCTGAAGTCATGTAAGATTTACAAAGAAATTGCAATGTCACAATTAAGTGAGGAAGAATTAGCATAATGAGTAAAGATAATACAACACAGAGCAATACCAGAGCTCCTGGAATGAGAGGTCCAATGGGTGGCCACAATATGGTAGGTGGAGAGAAAGCTAAGAACTTCAAAGGCTCTTGGTCCAGATTGATAAAATTCTCAAAAGAATATATTCCTGCAGTCATTGTTGCCTTGATATTGGCAGCAGTCAGCACCATTTTTATAATTGTTGGCCCCAACAAATTGAAAGAAATGACGAATGTAATCATGAAGGGATTACCTGCAATGGTGGATGGAAGTCCAATTGCAGGAGCAATTGACTTCTCTTCCCTATTCAATACGGGAATATTCCTTGTGATATTATATGCAATATCCGGAATATTGGGATTCACAGAGAACTATATAATGGCAACCGTCACTGCAACAATTGCCAAAAAGCTCAGAACTGATATATCTACAAAGATCAACAGACTTCCTTTTAAGTATTTTGATAAGACCAGTTATGGAGATGTTATAAGTCGCGTTACAAATGATGTTGATGCAATTGGACAGACCTTATTCAGAAGTGTTGATAGTCTTGTAAGAGCTGCCACAATGTTTGTCGGAGCCTTGATAATGATGCTGTATAACAGTTGGATTTTGACTCTTGTTGCAGTAGGTTCCATTTTAATTGGTTTTCTGCTTATGAAACTCATAATGTCTAAATCACAGAAGTATTTCAAAACTCAGCAGAAGAGCTTGGGCGCAATGAATGGTCATGTAGAAGAAATTTATACAGGTCATAACGTTGTCAAAGTATACAATGGCGGTAAGAAGGCAAAAGAAGAATTCGATGTAATAAATGACTCACTGTATGAGAGCGGATGGAAATCACAGTTCTTATCAGGACTCATGATGCCTCTTATGAACTTCATTGGTAATTTTGGATATGTAGCTGTATGTATTGTTGGCGCTGTCCTTGCAATGAACAACACAATTTCTTTTGGTGTCATTATTGCTTTCATGCTCTACATACGTCTGTTCACTCAACCATTATCTCAGGTAGCTCAAGCTATGCAGCAGCTTCAAAGAACAGCTGCAGCAAGTGAGAGAGTGTTTGAGTTCTTTGATGAAGAGGAACTTGTTGATGAGAAAGACAAACTTCTGGAGTATAAAAATATAAAAGGTGCTGTAGAGTTCAAAAATGTCCACTTTGGTTATGATAAGGACAAAACAATCATCAAAAACTTCTCCGCAAAAATTGAACCAGGACAGAAGATAGCAATTGTTGGTCCAACTGGAGCTGGTAAGACAACAATGGTAAATCTTCTGATGCGTTTCTATGAGATTGATGGTGGCCAAATATTGATTGATGGCATTCCAACAAATCATGTAAGAAGAGAGAGCGTTCATGATCAATTCTGCATGGTGCTTCAAGATACATGGTTGATTGAGGGAACAATCAAAGAGAATATTGTCTACAGTAAGAAAGACGTCAGTGATGCTGAAGTGGAAAAGGCATGTGATCTAGTTGGACTTCATCACTTCATAAAGACCCTACCTAAAGGTTATGATACATTGCTCAATGATAAGGCAAATCTCTCTGCTGGACAAAAGCAGCTGATCACCATTGCAAGAGCTATGATACAGAATGCTCCTTTATTGATATTGGATGAGGCAACAAGTTCAGTCGATACAAGAACTGAAAGAAGTGTTCAAGAGGCAATGGATAAATTGACAGTTGGCCGAACATCCTTTGTTATTGCACACAGATTATCGACCATAAAGAATGCTGATTTAATTTTGGTAATGAAAGATGGTGATATAATTGAAAGTGGAGACCATGATGAATTATTGGCTCAAAAAGGATTCTACAGCGAGCTATATAACAGCCAATTTGAAGTTGCTATGTAATTAAAACTTCCATAGAAATAAATAAAAACATGCTTGGCTTTGGCTGGGCATGTTTTTATTCATCAATTGAAGACTCCAAGTTATTTCCATAAATCAATCATCTTCATATAGCTCATTGACAGTGTCCCATGATTCAGGGCTGTTCTCTCTCAATCCACATAGCAGAGTGTATTGATTTAAAAGAGCTGTCAGGTGTTTTGTTTTAACATCTTCAGCATCATCAATACCCACAACATTCTTGAGTTCCTCACTATCAGGAGAAAGAGCCATGACTCTTTTGTATTCTGCCTGCATTCTTTCTCTGGTCATATGAAAAAAATCTTTCACTTCCAATATCAAAAAAGGCATATACTGTCGTCTCACCAAAGATTCAACAGTCTTCTCAATCTTATCCTCACTTGAATCAGGTTTCAAATTTTCATATTTAGTTTTTAAATCATCCATGTAAAATACTCCTTTCTTAATAATAATATCCAGTTATTAAATATTGCAAGAAAAAGAATCAACATATAGAGAGTTTTATAGGAAAATCACTTGAATTATTAAATGCACTCCCCTCTACTTTTTTTATAGGTTAATTAGTTGCAGTAAATATTGCAAAAGATATAGTTGCATTTAGTAGTGCAAGATAATGTTTATTTAGTTATTTAGTTGTTTCACTCTTGTTTTCTGGATT
>JALNVT010000183.1 GCA_023231265.1 Sphaerochaetaceae bacterium | reverse complement strand
TGTGCATCTCTGTTTGCAATCTCTCTAACTGCATCCATAACAGATATTGAGCAAAGTGATGATTTAGGAGATGATATCTTTCCTGTTGGAGCATATCTGAATTATGGCATCTATGATTTCACAACTCTTCCTGATATGCCACTTAGATTCTCTGTTGCATTGGCAGGTGGTTATACAACCAACACAATTACACAGAATCCATCAGATGGACTTGCTGATTGGAGTGATGGTTATGAAGAGGAATTAGATTATGATACCTATGGAGTCATCTTTTCTTATTATGAATTCAAACTTGCACAGAAATATCCTCTTCCATTTGATATTCCAGGAACTTTTGATACATGGACAAGTCTTTATTGCAGATATGAAAGACCAGTATCTTTGATTGGAGACTCATCAGAAACCTCAGCCTTCTATGATTCTGACGGTAATTTTAACTCTGATGTTTGGGACATTGATTCAGGTGATTACGTAGGTACTCCTGATTTAAATGGAAACATGTACCTTAGGTCTTTTGCCTGGAAAACAGGGACAAGCTACAAACACGAACTTTTGGATTTACCTTATACCTGGTCTCAGACTTTCACTTTTGCACCAGAGTACTTACTTTTCAACAGTGGAACTGATAGTTATGGTGGATTCACAGATTATATAAAGTTGAAAGAAACTTTTTACATCTATAAAGAATTGAAAAGTGAGAACTACATTTCTCCTTTAACAAATCAAGATTTCAGACTTTATAATTTGGTTGCAAGTGATTATATCTATTATCGTTATCTCAATGGGGATGGAGTTCCAAACTATGACCAAGATTATGATAATCTGACACACGCCATAGTGAACACTCTGAAATTGACAATTAAGGGACCTCAGATGTTCACATCAGATACTTATCCTTCTGCTTATCTAGCATATATTGCATCATACGAATGGGGAAAGCTGAACAACTGCTCAACAGATAACTATTACTCCAGTGATGATAGCTTCTCTCATTATTACAGATTCTCTGTGGATATGAGAATAATAGGAATAATTCATCTTGGTGCATACTATGACTGGGATTTAGATCAGGACAGTCTCATATCTGGTTCAGGGGATTGGACAGTTAACTGTTATATTTCATATTAAATATAAAGACACAAAAAAGGCTTCGCTGATTATCATCAACAAAGCCAAAATTATTTAGAATATTAACTATTTTTTAATTAAGTTTCTTTTGATTTTCTGAGTACTTGTCATCACCATTGGTGTATCAAGTATTGTGGTCTTTGATATCTTTTTGTAACCAGATAGCTCTTTGTTGACAGCTTTGATCACTTCATCAATGCTCTCATCAATTCTCTCTTCTGAATGCTCTTCAAAATAAGTTGGATCTGGATATATTACAGCTTCAATACATTCTGCTGGAACATCTTTCTTCTCTTGATATCCTCTGATGAGAACCTGATTGACTTGGCTATATAATTGGAATAGATCTTCTATCTCTTCAGGGAATACATTCTTACCACCCTCTGTTACAATTATATTTTTAGCTCTACCTTTTAAATACAGATAATTCTCGTTATCAAGGTAACCCAAATCACCAGTTCTCAAGAAACCATCTTCTGTGAACAATTTTTTGGTGTTCTCTTCATCTTTATAATAACCAGCACAGTTGTTCGGACCGCGGAAAGCTATCTCACCAACTCCATTTTCATCTGGATCTAAAATCTTACATTCATTTAGAGGAAACACTCTACCAACAGATTCAATTTTGAACTTAGATGTAGGATTGAGGGTTACAACTGGACTTGTCTCTGTCAAACCATAACCTTGAACGAAATCAAGACCAAGCTGCTGATATTGCTTGAATACCTTTGGAGCTAGAGGTCCTGCACCACAGATCAATATTTTGTTGTGATCCAAACCGATTTTAGAGAGAATGTGCTTGTTGAAGAATCCTCTGAATGGGTTCAAACCAAAATGACTCTTGAAGAAACCATTGATTCCCATCAACATATGGATGAATCCATTAACAAATGGGCCTTTCTTTTTGATCTCTTTCATCATACCAGCAAGTAGCTTGTTGTATAGAAGAGGAATACCCATGAAGAAGTTAACTTTACCTCTTATCAGATCATTTACCATTCTTGAAACAACAATACCATGACCAAATACACATTCAGCACCATTACATACAGTCTCAAGTAAAACTGTTGTACAGCAGTAGCTGTGATGGAGGGGAAGAAGAGCATACATGATGTCTGTCTCACGTAAGTTCAAGAAATCATCTTCACATGCCTGATAAACATCAGTGATGATGTTTTTCTGAGTTAGAACAACACCTTTCTCATTACCTGTGGTACCACTGGTGAATAGGATGGCAGCTGTATTGTCTATGTGACTCTTTTCTATATCATAAGTACCTTCTGCTTTGACATCCCAAATAGATGGAGCCATATCGCATGCTTTATTCAAAGTTATAACTTTTTGCATTGAAGATAGGAAGTCTGCTCCATTCTCTTCAGCTGTGATCTTTTTCAAGATGCTTGTATCAGACATGATAAATTTAACGTCTGAAAATTTACAAAGAGTTATGATTCTATCACCATGCATTTGGAAATCAAGAGGAACAACAATTCCCCCAGCAAAATGAACAGCTAGATAAGCGAGACCCCACTGAATTGAATTGGCACCTTGTACCATAACTTTGTCTCCAACCTTAAGACCATTTTCTTTTAAGTAACCACTGATTCTGATTAAATTTTCATAAACTTCTTTATAATTCAAACTGAAGCGTTCTGGATTGAACGTTGTAAAACAATTACGTTCAGGAAATTTGTCTTTTGTTATTAAGAACATTTCTACTATTGTAGGCCAGTCCCCTGTAAAATATTTGTTTCTATAAGGTTCGAGTTTCCTTTCCCATGAATGTTGCATAAAATTCCTCTTTATAAATTGACTAAATTTATCTTTGTGTTTTTTCTAAATTAGTTCTTATCTTAACACTTATACCCCAGATTGTTAATAAAAAAAAATTGAAAGTGTAACACATCAATTCATTTGAGTATAAAATAAAGAAAAAATGTTGTTATTAGTCATTATTTTTTTGATTAATTTCATCTAATTAATTATAACTAGAGGCATTTTAGGCCATCAAAGCAAGGTTTTTGTATAAAATCCTGAGATTGATGTTCTGTGACTATTTTCTCATTATAAGAAAATGAATCCAAAATAAATCGTAAAAAATAATAAGGAAAGGGCTCTAGTAAGTATTAACTATAGCTAAATCAATCAAAATTCATGTGAATTTAATCTTTTCAAGAGCCAAAATGATATTCAATTTCTAATATTTCTGCGATTGAATATTGAGCTCTGCAACACTCTCCTCGAGGTAGCTCTTATCAAAGACTTCTATGGTGAAGACAATTGGTAAATAGGAATTTTTACACAGAATTTGATAGAGATTCTCTAAAAAATCTCTGCTGAAGGTGACAATACTTTGATGTGCTCTTCTTTTAATTGTACCATCCTCTTCAACTTCTTTGCATCCATGAAAATGTATTATTCTTGTGAATGGAAGAAGAGTTGAAATCAGAGAATCACTGTAAAAGTTATTTTTAACAAGATGTCCGATATCTAGAGTGACTGAGAGATTGAGTTCTTTGACAATATTAAGTAAATCATCAAAGGGTTGAAACAGTGTCTCAACACAGAAAGCAGTTGATGGAAGATGTGATCTTTCAATCAATTCTTCCATACCTTTCTTTATATAGAACAGAGATCTCTCTTTGTTGCTCTCATCATAGACAAGATGGAGCACATACCCATGAATTGGAAGAGGTTCAACTCTTTCAATCATCTTGAGATAGTTGTTCATAGCAATATCTCTTTCTTGTGTATCGAGCGAACCTATATTTACATCATATGGAAGATGAACTGTATAGCTCAGGTTGCTCTCTTTTGCAATTTGGGCCAGATCTCTTATGATGAACTTTGGAGGATAACAAGAATTGTCCCGAGATTCAAATAGAGTCAGTTCAATATCATCAAATTGATTCTTCAGATTTTCAACGTTATCTAGAATATCTGCTCTTTCAATATTGCTCGTTGTGCCGATTGGAAAAGGAATCCTACTCAGCTCATTCTGATTGATGTCATTCTGTGATATCAAATTGTTGAAATTGATCACTGCACTCTTTATGTGATCATACATCATCAAAGAGGTCTGTTGAGCATCCTCATCAAATTCATATTCTGAATTCAGTGAATCTGTAAAATTATCTCTTTCGATTGATGCTCTGTGTGATGATGCAATGCAGATTTTAAATGATTTCGGTTCAAATTTTGAGGCTATCAGAAGTGATATTGTCGAAGCTGAGCCATCAAGAATTACAGGTATGTTCAATTTTGTAGCTTCAAGTATGATTCCAGCAAATATCAATATATTCTTGTATTTGATTTCATTCATGGCAGTTATTGCATCTAAATCTGCAATCTCACTGTAGACCTTTCTGAAGTCAATCTTATTTTTGATATCCTTCTCTTGCAGTACTATTATCAAATCTGTTAGATTACCTAACTTATGTACCATCATTTTACCCTGTTCCATCAATCTTATGTTGATGTAAGAATTATCTATGGTAAAATCAGAAGAGGAAAATATCTTATAATTTCCAATAGAGGGAGCCAGAGTGTTTTGAACCTGGCATATCTTTATGACCGCATCTGTGTATACCTGCAAGTTCTGAGGTATGTCTGTATGTCTTTCAAATATTAACTTTGCCTGTCTCTTTATTCCTTCTCTTTCAATGAACATATTATAATGATACATGCTATTTGAGATTCAATCAAATATATTTCTTCAACATGTATAAAGTTGTTAAAAATACTGACAATGTGAGGATCTTGCTAATTTGGGGATATGTTCAACCAATCTATATCAATTTTGATTAAAAGTTAGTAGAATTTTTGCATGGAATCTTTAAAAGAACTTTATAGAATTGGTGTTGGACCTTCCAGCAGCCATACAATGGGCCCAAGAGCAGCATCAGCAGATTTTTTAAAAAATCATTGTCCTGATGGCATTCAATACTTTGCATATCTTTATG
>JALNVT010000182.1 GCA_023231265.1 Sphaerochaetaceae bacterium | reverse complement strand
TCAATTTTATAATCAAGTCCTATCATGTAATGAAGATAATCCATTTCTAGGTTTGCTGTTATCTGCTTTCCGATGTACCATGCGCCCTCACTTCTTATAATAAAATCACCAACACTGGAGCTCATGCTGCCACCTAGAATTCCTGTACGATAATGAGTGAAATCACCAGAGCTATTTAATGTTGGTTCATCGTCCCACATATATCCACCCATGATTTCATAATCAACATTTGATGTGTATGTTGAATATCTACCGAAGATCTCACTGTTTTCTAATGAAGCATCAATGTCCTCATCTGTATCACCAAAATCGATATTTTTTGCATTCCATATTGAACCTTTATCTGGTAGGGTATCAGGAGTGAAGATTGGAATCCATATAAGTTCCCAAGTTGAATCTTTGATGTAGTAATCAGCTTTTATTGCTGTCACTCCCAATCTTATTTCATTGAAATCTGGTAGAAGGAATTCTTGTAGGTTTTTAGGTGACACAACATCTGTAATGAACAGACCATCTGATTTACCCCAAACAACCTGCTGTTTTCCTATTCTGATATCTGCATCATCAAGATAGAGGTTGATATATGCCTCTCTCAAATCAACTGATAATTCGTCATCTAAATCATAATTCATATAAGGATTCACAAGAATATCAGAGTTGTCTCCATAATATTCTAAAGTCAGATTGAATGTATCTTGCATGATTGCATAGTCAAAATCTTGAGTTGGTAAGACTCCTATATAATTTCTAACACTTCCGTGCAATGAGACATCTGTTGCACTTAGATTAGATAATATCATCAATGAGATTGTCAGTCCTATTATAATTTTTTTGTTCATTATCTTATTCCTCTTTCCATTGTTCTTGTTGTAAAAATTGAATCCCTTATTCCTGAATCAAGCACTGAATCATTCAACTGAATTGATGTTTTATGTTCACTTTGAATGTTGTACATTTCTGAACTTGTAATCAGCCAATATCCATCTATCTCTTGATATTCAAGAACAGAAAGAGTTTTAAGAAGCTCTCCATCTTCATAGTAGAATTCTTTTTTTAATCCAATCCATAATTCATCCGATACCCAAGTTATTGTTTTTGAATACATATAATCCTTATCGTTCGGAATGCTCTGAATCTTTATGCAATGAACTCCATTTATGGTATCTTCACCTATGATTGAGTGAACATCTTCAGATGGAAGTCTCTCTCCCATATCATCATAAGTAAAATCAGATCCCATGAAGTAATCACTGCTGCTTCCACTGGAGATTCTCTTTACTTTCTTCAATGCAGGAAGATAGATCCATTGGCTGTCATTCTCATCTTCATCTGAACTGAAGGTCATGAAAGATGTTCCACGTACATCTGCAGGGGACATGAAGAACATGATTTTTTTTGTCTCATCCTCATCTTCTTTTATATATTGCTTGAGAACTCTGACTCTTTCATTACCTCTGGAGTTCTCCAAAGTCATTGTGAGCTCTCCCCTTTGATCTGAAGGAGTTGCTCTGTTATAGACGTTTTCTATGATTTGCTGCGCACTGTAGCTTGTCTGTGCAAAAAGTCCAATTTGAATGGTAAGTAATACTGCAAACGAGATAAATAATTTCTTTAGAATTTTATTCTTCATAATTTTTTTCCTTTTTTATAAATATTTTTGATTTTACAAGGAGCAGTGCCATGATGGTCAAAGTTCCAAGAAAACTGGTGAACATGTTCAGCGATACAAGTGCTCCAAGTGCTCTGTTAGGTGGAAAAACAGAGAATAGAAGTACCATAAAGCCTGCTATAACAACAATTGCATTGAATAGAATGGCTCTTCCTGAATGACTTATCGTCATCTCAAGAGCTTTCTCTGCATCTCCTGTTGTCTCAGCATATATTTTGTATCGTTCGATAAAATGAATTGCATAATCAATTCCTATTCCTATAGCTATGCTTGTAAGTAAAGCAGTAGTTGTACTTAGAGGAATTTTGAGTATCCCCATGATTCCAAAGCTTATGCAAACAGTTATTATGTTTGGTACAGCTCCAATCAGACCTATTTTTAAACTCTTGAACATCATTGAGAGAAGAATGATCACCATAATCAGAGAGATTAAGATACTGTAAATTTGTCCCTCAAGAATCAGGTCTGAGAATACAAGTGCACGATAACCTGAACCTGCATAATTCATTGTTATTCCTAAATCATCAAATTCTGGTTTGTAGTTTTCAATGATGCTCATTGCTGACTTAATTGCTACAGAACTATCGCTCTTTAATTGGAATGTTATATTGGCTTTCATGTAACTGTAGTCCACAACCTGCAGCAGTTTTTCAGGGTCTCCAGACATTTCGTAGAGCAGAAGATATTGAGCAATCAAATCCTGTGAATCTGGTATTGTATTGAACTCTTCATCATCTGCATTCATAACCATATTCATACGTTTTATATAATCGGTTAAAGAAAATGAATTTCCGACGACATCAAGAGAGCTCTCGACATCATCTTGAAGCGTACTCATCAATTTTAAAACTTCGGGATTTTTGAATGCATCTTCTGATTCAGAATCAAATATGACATTCATTGTTGAGGTTCCACCAAATTTGTCATTTATATATGTATCTGCAATGGTTATGTCGCTTGTTTTTTCAAACTGTGATAAAAAGCTTGAATCAATCCAAACTTGAGATGTTCCCCAAAGAGATATTGCAATGATTATTGCTGTCAGAACTATTGTCAATGAAGAGTTCTTAAGCAACCAAACTGAAAACCTTTTGCTGAAGGTGTTTTCAACATCACCATCCTTCTGTGTTTGATCCATCTTCCACCTTGGTATTCCAAAAATCATGACACCTGCAGGTATGAGAATCAGTGACAAAGACATTGCAACCAAAACTCCAAATGCAGTAAATATACCAAAATATTTTATTGGGTATACCTGAGAGCTCAAAAGAGATATGAAACCAATAGATGTGGTAACAGATGTCATGATAACAGGCTTCCACATTCCTTGAATCATTTCCTTCAGACAGGTCGTTTTATCAGCGTGGATAAATTCTTTTTTATAATGTTTCAGATGATTGAATAGATGAATTCCATCAGCCACTCCAATTGCGATGAGCATGACAGGTAGCATTGTTGATACTGCATAAATTGGAATGTTCAGTGCAGACATCAAACCAAAAGACCAGAGAACACTGAATAAAACCACCAGAAGAGTGAGAACTGTAGCCAATACACTCTGCATAAGCAAGAACAGAACAATTACAATTACAAGAATGACTATTGGTACCATCTTGGCCATATCTGCTGGAGCCAGTGCTGCAAGAGATCCTTCAACTACTGGTCTACCAGCAACATAGATGGTCTCTGGTACTTCATAATCATCGGCAATCTTTAAGATTTGATGATATAGATCTTGAGAAAATGAGTTGTCACTGATTGTTGCAATGATGAGAGTTGTCTTTTCATCTTCTGAAACTATTCGCCTATAAAACATGTCATTATTTCTGACATCGTCTCTTAGAGCTTCAAGACCTTTTTCTGATGTTGGTACTTTGTTATAAAAAGCATCAACCTCAAGTCCCCATTCGGAACCACTTATGTTGTCTGCAGTGTAGAGTGAGGTAACATCATTCTTATCAATTCCTTCTATTGACTGAAGTTCCTTTGTGATGTCTTTTATTTTTTCTAATGTATCACTCTGATATATTCCATTTGTATTTTCAATTGCAATGATTATACCATCATTGATTGAAAACCATTCTTCAGCCTGATTGCTATATACAAAAGCAGGATTGCTCTGTGGCATATATTCGTCAAGATCAGTCTCAATACGTGTGTTTGTTTTCAACGGATACATAAAACCAATTGAAATTAATAAAATTATCCCCACCACAATAAATGGGTGTTTAAGAAATTTTGTGAGAAATCGATACATAAAAACTCCTAATATATTTTAGGTTAGTTATCAATCACTAACCTAATTGAGCAAAAAAATTTACTTCTACTTTTTGAGTAGGGTATTGATAGCCATCCAAGTATCTTTAACTTCATTATTTAAATTGTAATTGAAGCCAGATAATTTCCATTTTGAGATTGTGATACGTAATGCTCCTAAAATCATGAGAGTTATTTTTTCTGCAGGGACATCGTCTCTGATCTCACCACTCTTCTGGATTTTATCTATAACTTGAAGTGTCAAATTGTTTCTCTCTTCCATGATATCAAATACTTTTTTAGAAAGAGTTGGATTGTTTTGAAATATTTCTTCAGAAAATATGATAGAAGATAGTTCTGGTGTTGCTGTGAATACCTCTGCGTTCTTTACAAACATATTTTCAATCAAAGAAATTGATGGATTGCTATTTTCTATTTCTGCTTTGAACTCTGTGTTTGTTTTTTCTATCAGTCTCAACATTGAATGCAGTATTTCTAACTTACTGGAAAAATGTCTGTAAATAGCAGGTTCACTTACACCTAGTTGTTTGGCCAAACTTTTCATAGTGAAGTTCTGTATTCCACCTTCTGAAATAAGCTTTATAGATATTTTTACTATTTCATTCTGCCTTTTGGTCAATTCTTCCATACTTTTATTCCTTTATGTTAGTGAACACTAATGTAAGTTTAAAAATGTTAAAAGTCAATAAAAAAATATAATTATTTTTTTTGAGAATAGAATTTATTTTGCTTTTGTTTCTACTGGACAATAATTGTTCTGTATGCATCTATTGTAATTCATAAAATAATTTCTAAGTATTTTAATTAGTTATATAGTATGTAAATATTTTAGTTTATATTTCTTTTCTTGAGATCATATTATGGTTTGGAGATGACTATTTATTTGTGCTGAATAATATCTTTTATAGGTTTTGTTTTCAATAAAAAAAGATTAACTCTAACAATATGTTGGTTCTAGAATTCTTAGATTTTGTTGATGCATCTTATAAAAAAGGCGTTTGAAATTCAAACAATTGTAAAAAAAATAGGAGAATCTTCCTGCATTAATATTTTGAATTCTTTGAAATTCTGGACCTTTATTTAAAATATTTTTACTGTCTGTAATGTACGAGAGAGAGATGAATCTGAATTATTGGCTATTGACATGTTTTTATTTAGGGGCTATCAATATATGTATATTT
>JALNVT010000181.1 GCA_023231265.1 Sphaerochaetaceae bacterium | reverse complement strand
AAGCTGAACTTGAGAAGCAAGCTGAACTTGAGAAGCAAGCTGAACTTGAGAAGCAAGCTGAACTTGAGAAGCAAGCTGAACTTGAGAAGCAAGCTGAACTTGAAAAGCAGGCGGAACTTGAGAAGCAAAAAGTTAATACTGTTGATGATCACCAAGCTAGAATTGAGCAACTGGCAATGCAAGCTCAAGCTGCAGAAAACGAAGAAGAGGAATATCATAATCCTGTACAGCAGGAAACTGTTCAAGTACATAACAATGCACCTCAACAAGCTCCAAATGTCCAACTTCCTGGTATCTTCACAATTCAGATGGTTCCTGCAATTGTAGAACTTATGACCAATAGATATGGTGCTTTAGCCAATATATGTGAGAACATTTCAAAAGTAGAAAATATAGATGGCGTGCTGGTAATTACCGCACCTAAAAATTTCTATATTCAAAAAATGAGAGCACAGGAAAAGATTGTAAGAGCAGCAATTGCTAAGATAAGTGGATACAGAGGACCACTTCGTTATGAATTAGAAAAAAAAGTAGAAGAGAAAGTCAAAGCACCTAGAGAAAGAGACGAGTTTCTAGATGAAGCTGTTAAAATGTTTAGAGGAAAGCTAGCAGAAGATTAATTTTTTCTTCTTGAATTTTGTTTCAATCTAATATAAAAAATATATGGGTAAGTAATTACCCATAAATACCTTACGGAGGAAAAGAAACATCTACAGATGTTTTTATAAAGAATAATATGAGCAACCCATTTGATATGATGAGAGGCATGAAGGATTTACAGAAGAATGTAAATGAAATGCAAGCAAAATTAGAGACAACTTTTGCAACTGGTAATGCAGGTGCAGGAATGGTTGAGATTACCATCAATGGTAAGTATAAAATCACAGATATTAAAATCGATCCAGCTATTGTTGATCCAACAGATGTAGACACTCTTCAAGTGTTAATCGCTGCTGCATTCAATAGCGCATCACAAAATTTACAAGACAAACTAAAAGCTGAGAGTACTCAGATGGCTGGTTCTCTTGGTAATTTGTTTGGACAAAACTAGATGACTGCATTAAATGAACTAATTGAATCATTAAGTAGATTGCCAGGCATTGGTCCAAAAACTGCCTCACGTCTAGCTTATCACTTGATAAATACTGATCCTGCTTATAACAATATTCTAGGAGAAGAAATTAGTACAATTCAAAGCAAAATTAAAAACTGCAGTATCTGCGGTAGTTTTACTGAGTCCGATCCCTGTGAGATATGCACAGATAACCTTAGAGACAGAACAAAGCTATGCATCATAGAACAACCCCAAGATGTAATAACTCTTACTACAAGTGGTGTCTATGATGGTCTGTTCCATGTTCTAGGAGGAGCTATCAACCCTCTTGAGGGAGTGGGTCCTGAGAAATTGAGTTTTACAAAACTTCTTAAGAGAATTGATGAAGGTGATTTCAAAGAGGTCATCATTGCAACAAATCCTACAGAAGAAGGTGATACTACAGCTCTTTACCTAAAACATATCTTGAAGGACAAAGGTGTTGAAATAACACGTCTTGCAAGTGGACTTCCTATTGGAGGAGATCTTGAATACGCTGATAAAACAACTATAGCTAGATCTCTAAGAGGTAGAATTAAGTTTTAAATTTTAAAAATAGCACAGTAAAAAAGCCATTCAATCTATATATGATCGAATGGCTTTTTCTTAATATGGTTGTTTATTATTTAAGATAGATATCTTTTAGTGGGTGATAATCCATTGTATTCTGGTACCATCCGCCCCATTTATCTGTATCAATCATGTTTGAAGTTACAAAGTAATATATTGGCATGATTGCAGCATCTTCATTTACAAGTAGCTCTTCTGCCTGTCTAAGTAAATCCAATCTAGTGGAAGGAGTTTTTGTTAAGGAAGCTCTTTCTAATAAATCATCATATTCGGCACTTGCAAACTGTCCACCACTTGCAGCAGCTGTTGTGAAAACATTTAAGAATGTTGTTGGGTCTTGGAAATCACCATACCAACCAGCTCTTCCTAGCATATAGTTACCAGAAGATTTATCTGCTATATAGGTTCCCCATTCTTCATTCACAAGTTCAATCTTGATACCAAGTTTTGATTTCAATTCTTGCTGTATGAATTCAGCTACTTTCTTATGACTGTCGGATGTATTGTACAGCAGTGTGATTGTAGGTAATCCAACGCCATTGGGATAACCAGCTTCTGCTAGATATTCCTGAGCCATTGCAGTTGCTTCCTCATCATCAGCAAAAGGTTTGTCCAGTGTAGGATAATCTGCTAGAGGCGGAACGAGTCCCCAAGCGGGTACCTCACCAGCTCTTGTAACTCCCTCAACTATTGCATCTCTATCAATTGCATATTGGATAGCTTTTCTAACTAAAATGTTATCTAGAGGGAATTTCTTGATTTGGAAGTTGAAATAATATGTACCCAACTGTGCGTTGACATGATAAGAGTCTTTCATCTTAGCAGAATCAATTTTATCTGTTGGAACATTAGTTAGCCAGTCAATTTCATTATTGATGTACATGTTGTAACTTGTATTCTCATCATCAGTTGTTAGAATAACAACTCTATCAAGTTTTACATTATCTTTATCCCAATATTTATCATTTGGAACAACAGATATGTATGATTGAGGAACTCTTTCTTCAAGAACAAAAGGTCCGTTTGATACAATATTCTCTACCGATGTCCATTTATCACCAAACTCTTCAATTGTGTGCTTTGGTACTATTGCAAATGAATAATGTTCCAATGCATCGATGAAGAATGGGAATGGTCCTATAAGATCAACTTGGAAAGTGTAATCATCAAGTGCTCTGATCTGAACTGCATCAGATGATGCTTCACCTGAGTTGTAAGCCTCAGCTCCAACTACAAATCTTCCTGGGAACCAAGAAGCAGGTGCACCTGTTTCAGGATTGAGTTCTCTCAACCAAGAATAGACAACATCATCAGCTGTTATTGGAACTCCGTCAGACCAAGTTGTTTTTCTTAAATGGAATGTATACTGAGTATCATCCTCATTCACATCCCAAGATTCAGCTACTCCAGGAGCAGCATTACCTGTTTTTGGGTCTATTGAAACAAGACCTTCAAATAGTGTCATGTAGATTCTATGTTCAGGTGTTCCCTGAATCTCTGCAGGATCCAATGATTCTGGTTCGGCTCCATTAGATAGAGTGAAGACAACTTTGTCGTCTTTTATATTTTCATTTGTTTTTGTTTCATTTATTTTAATTTCATTTTCTACAGCTGAAGCAGCTTGTTCTTTAGAACCGCCTGCAAACACTGAACTGATTGTTAATATTGAAGCTAATATCAATAACATTGACTTTTTCATTTATACAACTCCTATAGGGATTAAATTATTGCTATGCTAAATATATATAAAACCCTACTAAAAGTATAGGGATTGATACAAGAAAGCTTTTTTTTGCCTGTAAATACAGACATTACCTTCATTTTGTTGTACATATATAGGGGTGTGTTCAGCCATTATCTTCTAGATTGTATCTTTTAAACCAAAAACAGGATGCATTTACTGCATCCCGCTTGTATGTTCCAATTGCACTGTATTGGAAAAATATCATAATCTAAAAATTTAAATTTAAGATTTATCTTGTATCGTATGTATATTCGATTTGAATCAAACTTGAGAAATCACCAGCAGGAACTGTATTATCTCCAGGTATCAATAGGTGGAAACCAACAATATCAGTCTCCTCACTGTTGTAACCGCTCTCTACATATACATTGAACTTCTTGCGATAGGTCTTAACTGTATCGAGATAATTGTAATCTAAGAAAGCCTGACCTTCATAATTTGTATCTAAAATAATTTCAGGGATCAAAGCTAATTCATAATCATCAATTCTATCAAAGGAACCCACAAAAGGATTGGCTGTTATATCAACAGTCATAACCAAATCATCATTTAGGTTACCAGATGATCTATGTATTCTGAACATTTCTGTTTCATTGGGTATTGATAAATCATATTTTGTTGCTATGTTGTCTTCTTCTTGAACAACAGAATCATTATCTCCATATACCAAATAAAAAGTATAACTCAGAGGATTCACTGTTCCTGTAACATAAATAACTTTTGTCTCATTCAAAGCAAAGGCGGCAGCCATTGCTAAAATTGATACAATTAATATGGTATATATTTTTTTCATTTTTATTGTTTTCATCTAAAATATAAACTCCACATTGACGGTACTTGTGAAAATACCTGCAGGAACATCTTTATTTCCATCTATTGCTAGATAGAATCCAGCAACATTTGCTTCTTCTGTATTTGGACCTGCTGGTACATCAAAAGAGAATTCTGTTACAGTTTTATCATCAGATTGAATAATATCGTAATAACTGAGGAATGCGTCATCATCCCCATTATTGGTATAATCCAGAACTACATAAGGAGCGACTGGTGTTACCTGTCGAAATCTTCCTTCAATAGTGGTTCCCTCAAAGTTTTTGGTTTGAATCTTAACGGTTACCTTCAGAGCTGTATTCATGTTTCCTGAAGTTCGTTTTATGCTAAAAGTATTTGTTCTTGCATCATCTGTAAGATTGTAATTTGCATCTATATTTACAACAGAATTTTGAATTGCATCACCATATAATAAAGAGAAATCATATTCCTGCTCAGAAACACTACCTTCAACAGTCACATTACTTGTCTCTGCAAATAATGGAATTGCTGTAAATGTAATAAATAAAAATATCAGTAGCAGTAGTTTTTTCATAATTTTATAATTTTTCCTTGTTAAAAAATAAGGTAAATGTCAAACAGACATCATCGTCTTCCTTATATCTAACGGGTTCATGATAAGCTATGCATGTAACTTCTGTCAAAACTAAGTCCTGTTTTCTGAAAGACTTGCTTATATTTGTAACAAAATAGCTATTTTTGTTACTTTTTGCAACATTTAAATTAAAACACCCTCAATGCTAATGACATAACATAGGTTAAGTTATTACATTGATGATGTATAAAAAAACTATTGTCGTTGTTTTCTATTGATTCTATTTTTCCATGTATTCTTTTAATTTAGGAAGCTCTCTTTCCATTAAGTTGTAGCCATGTTTATAGAAGAAAGTTAACTTCTCCACATCAGTCTCCATTCTTCCAACAGGAGTT
>JALNVT010000180.1 GCA_023231265.1 Sphaerochaetaceae bacterium | reverse complement strand
TTTTATAATTTGAGTTATTGATATGATATTTTTTGTTACAATTAGTAGATACCATAATAAGGGCATTGCCCAGTTGCGTAAATACCCTCAGAGATGTTTTTGCTATAAACTTACTAGGAATTAATTTGAAAAGGTGTTAAAAGGGAATAAATGGGAAAAAGTTTTTTGGTTTTTACTTTTACATCTGAGTAATATCAAATGATATATATGTAGAATACCTAAGTAATTGATATCAAAATATTAGTTATACATCTAATAGTGCAAAATTTTGTTTGGAGCTACAGATACTTGGATAGGTTTTCAATTATTTGCATTTGTATTATAGTATATTCAAGCACTGAAATAAATTATTTCTTTACTAATTTGTTAAGTGCGCAGATAAATGATTTTTGGGATATAATAATTATATTGATTTTATCTGTTTGGGATTATGATCTAAATGAAAAATAATTACATTTAATCTTTTTCCTTGTTTTGACTGACAAGAAAATTAGAAATACTAAGTGAGGTGTTAAATGAAAAATATAATCAAGTCCAAAAAAGGTACAAGTAAAATTGTCCTAACTGGAGTACTCCTCCTTTGTGTTGCTTTACTGGCAGGTTGTGCTAAGAGTGATGCAAAGAAGACTACTGAAACGGCTGAGAGCACAAGTACTCAGGAGACAGAGACTTCTCAGGTAACAGAAAAGAGTGAACCTCTTGTAGTTGCTATGGAACTGGCATATCCTCCATTTGAAACAAAAGATACTGCGGGCAATCCTACTGGAATTTCAGTAGATTTTGCAAAGGCTCTGGGAGAGTACTTAGGCAGACCCGTTACAATTGTAAATACAGCTTGGGAAGGATTGATTCCGTCTCTACAGACAGAAAAAGTTGATCTTGTAATAAGCAGTATGACTATAACCGAAGATAGAGGTAAGGTAATTGATTTTTCAGATCCTTACGCAAATTCAATGTTAGGTATATTGGTCAACAAAGATTCAGATATAAACAGTGCTGAAGATCTTGATCAGAAGGGCAAGAAGGTTGCTGTAAAAGCAGGTTCCACTGGATTTATATATGCAAAGACACATATGAAGAATGCAGAAGTAATTGTATTGGCTGATGAGAGTGCCTGTGTTACAGAAGTAGCTCAAGGTAAGGCTGATGGCTTCTTCTATGACCAGTTAACTATCTATCGTAACCAACAAAGAAATCCTGAAACAACAAAAGCAGTTTACGTACCTTTCCAAGATAAAGATATGTGGGGTGTGGGTGTTCAGAAAGGTAATACTGAATTGCTCAACCAGGTCAACGCTTTCATAAAAGAGTATACAGCAAACGGTGGTTTTGATGAATTATCAGAGAAATACCTTCATGAAGAGAAACAAGCTTTCAAGGATTTAGGTTTTAAATGGTTCTTCGATCTAACTTAACAAAAACTCTAAATGCATTTCTGGCCTCTTTACTGGTGATAATCCTTGTTTGGATTTCAGTATTGAGACTGGGAGTTGCATTCGATTTCTCCTTTGTAGTTGAATTTCGACAGAGAATATGGCAAGGGTTTTTAATGACCGTTGCTATTTCTCTTGCGGGATTTGTTTTGAGCTTATTTATTGGTATTGTTGCTGCATTATTGCAGAACGGTAAGATATTATTTTTAAAATACATATCCATTATTTATATAAACTTCATCAGAGGAACTCCTTTGATCATGCAGATCTATCTATTCTATTACATCATAGGTACAGCCTGGGGCGTTGAGAATAGATTTCTTTCCGGAGTTTTGATCCTGTCCATATTCGAAGGGGCATATATTGCAGAGATAATCAGAGGTGGTATTCAAGGACTGGATCCAACTCAACTTGAAGCAGCTAAAGCTGTTGGATTTTCCAGATCACAAACTGTAAAACTTGTTGTGATTCCTCAATTGGTAGCAAGAACTCTTCCTCCTTTGGTTGGACAGTTCTCTTCTATAATTAAAGATTCGTCCCTTCTATCAATCATTGCTGTCATTGAATTGACTCAAACAATGAGAGAGATATCTGCATTGAACTTCAGATTATTTGAGAGCTATCTGTTCTTAGGTCTGCTGTATTTATGTTTGACAATTCCTTTAGCTATGATAGGTAAAGCTCTTGAAAGATATTACAATTTTGAAGGTTAGGTAAAATATGAGAATTAAAATAAAGAATTTGTCTCACAGCTTCATAGGTAATGATGGAAAGATGAAGAGAGTGTTATCACATGTTGATTTTGATGATGATATCTCAACATTATCTCTCATTGGTCCTTCTGGTGGTGGTAAATCAACACTTCTAAGAATTCTTGGAGGACTTATAACACCTACTGAAGGTGAGGTCTATGTTGAATGCAAGAGTACCGGTTTTGTGTTCCAGCAGAATGGCCTATTCAAGCATTGGACAGGTCTAGAGAACATCACCATACCACTTGAGAAGGTATATGGTTATACACATGATGAGGCAGATGATAGAGCAAAAGAGCTTCTAGATCGTTTTGGATTGTTGAAAGATGCATCAAAAAGACCCTCTCAATTATCTGGAGGACAGCAGCAGAGAATAGCAATAGCTAGAGCTGTAGCCTCTCGTCCAGATCTTCTGTTTTTAGATGAACCAACTTCTGCACTTGATCCTGAATATACAGTTGAAGTACTTGATATGATTGACGAGCTTAAAGATGAGGGACTGAATTTTGTAATTGTAACTCATGAAATGGGTTTCGCCAAACAGGCCTGTGAGAAGACAGGATTTTTGGGATATCCACCTAATTCACACGGAGCAAGATTTTTGGAAGTAGGTAAGAGTAAGGATGTGTTTGAAAATCCTAAAGACCCACTTGTTAAAGGTTTTTTAGACAAGATATTGATGTGGTAATTCACATAGAAGAAGAGCTTTAAGAGGCTCTTTTTTTATACAGTAAATCTATTAAAGTTTTTATTATTTTTGATTTAAGCTAATTACTATATAGACGATAGGAATTAAATACATTATATTGTATATACATATGTAAGACTATTTATAGTTTGCTCATATATAAGGAAAGAATTTATGAAATTTAATATAAAAATGTATGCAGACTTCCAATGTCCCTATTGCTATATTGGAAAATCCATATTCAATAGCATTAAAGAAGAGTATGATACAGAATTGACCTTCAAAAGTTTTGAGATACATTCTGATGCTCCTCAAGAAGGGATTCCCGTAGGGCAATATTTTGGCACAGATCTTGATTTGAATGAAAACATAAAGGCCTATGGTAAGAAATATGGCATTGAGATGGCACATCTAACAACTGTGGTCAACTCCAATAATGCTCTTCAAGTTGCAGAGTATGCCAAAGAAATAGGAAAGAGTGAGGAGTACAACAGCAAGATGTACGATGCAATGTTTACAGAAACATTGAATATTGGACTGCTTCCAGTTTTGAAAGAAATTGCAGCATCTGTTGGAATTACAGGTGAAGAAGTCGACAAAGTTTTGAGTGATGATAAATACAAGCAGATCATAGTCGATAACCAGCATTATTGCACTCAAGCTGGAATAAGCAGTGTTCCAACTTTTATTATAAATGATAAAGTTAAAATTACAGGAGCTCAACCTCCTGAGGTGTTCAAAGAAGTATTCGAAAAATTCGAGAATGGGAAGTTCTGACCTTCTCTTGCAATTTAAAAACTGAAATCCACTATATTTTATTTATCTAGTGTAGATTTGTTTTTTTTATTGAATAACAGATTGAATTAATCTATACTCCAAAAAACAACTTTAAAAAAAACAGGACCAAATTATGTCAAATTCAATACAAATATTGCTCATAGCTTTCTCGCTTGCAATGGATGCCTTTGCAGTATCAATTGCTCTAGGAATAAAGAATGGAAAACGTAATATGAATTTGGCCTTTAAATCAGCCTCTGTTTTCGCTATGTTTCAAGTAATAATGCCATTGGTTGGATATTATCTTGGAACTCATGTTAAATCATATTTTGCAAATTATGCCAGTTTGATATCTTTTATCTTACTTCTTATTGTTGGATTCAACATGATACGAGAGTGGAGGTGCACTGATGATGAGGCCAAAAGGATGTTCAAAAAGAACTATGCATCATTTAAAAACTTGATCATTCTTGGAATTGCAACAAGTATTGATGCACTAAGTGTTGGATTGTCTCTTTCTTTCATCAGCTTAAATATTTACACAAGTGCAATAGTAATTGGTCTTGTAACACTGTTTCTCTCTTTTATGGGCGTATTATCTGGAGCAAAAATTGGTGATAAGTTTGATAAATCTGAACTCGTTGGTGGGATTGTGTTGATTGGTCTTGGCTTCAATATCCTTTTGGTGCCGTAGACATTCACTGACAAGATACCTCATAGAATAAATAAATCAACAGCAGACCCTGTTAATTGAATTATCTCTAAAATTAGCCTACACTTATGATATAAAATCAATTCTAGATGGAAATAATTATGTCAAATTTTGTAAAAATACTGCTTATAGCCTTTTCTTTAGCCATGGATGCTTTTGCCGTATCTATTGCACTTGGAATAAAAGAAGGACGACGAAATACAAAATTAGCCATAAAAGTCTCTTTTACTTTTGCCCTCTTTTTAGTTGCAATGCAATTGATTGGATATTTCTTAGGTACATACATAAAAGGTTATTTCTCTCATTATACAGATTTAATAGCTTTCATTCTCCTGCTATCAATTGGACTCAATATGATCAGAGAGTGGAGACAGGATGATGAGGACATAATATCAAAAAGAACCTATTTCAATTTTTTGAATTTATTATTTCTTGGTTTTGCAACCAGCATAGATGATCTAAGTGTTGGATTATCGCTCTCGCTTATAAATCTTAATATATACACAAGTACAATAATTATCGCAATTGTAACTTTTCTCCTTTCATTTGTTGGAGTCATCTTTGGCTTTATAATTGGAGATAAATTTGACAAATCCGAGTTGATTGGAGGAATTGCTTTGATATCTCTTGGATTCTATATTCTTCTCGTTGATTGATTTTTCTCAATCTATTGTTACTTGTTTATCGAGTATCTTTATCAAAAATGTAAGTAAGAAAAATATTTCTTTTACGGTCTATTTGATTTATATTGTTTTATTGTTCATTTTTGTACCTGGTGTTACCTTGTATTTACCATCCCTTTTTGCATAGAATAATTGGAGATTAT
>JALNVT010000179.1 GCA_023231265.1 Sphaerochaetaceae bacterium | reverse complement strand
TTTCCTTTTCAGAGGTATCATAAAGACTTTTGGGCAGCCACCTCCTATATCAAAAACACTGTGTTCTAATTTTTTATTTGTTATGTTGCTTTTCAAATTATTTGACGATAATCATATCCAAGGCGATGTAAAACCACTGCCCCAATTTTTATCTGCATATCCAAAGCAATTTTCATCATCAACATCAAACTTTCTATTGTTATAAATTACAGTTCCTCTATATTTAGTTTTCATTCCTTCGGCATGCCAATATATTTCAAAAGCATGTATCTTTCTCAAAAATTTTCCAGCTCCATACCCCACGTTGAAAGCAATCTCCTTGTCAACTGATAAATTCCATGACATGGAACCTGAATCAGACATCAAATATGGTTTGTTTTTTGCAACTTCCTCAGAGACCTCAACGCTGCCAATCAAAGTTTTCTCACTTGCAAGAACATCAAGAGCCTGAATCTTGAAAGGAATTTCTCTATCAATTGAAACATCTTTCCAACCGATGAAGCGATTTAGCTGTCTAGCATCTTCACCCCAAGTTCCACATTTGCCCATGAGATAAGATGGTTTTATTCCTCTTTTTTTATTTTCAGGTAGCTGGCCCAAAATGGGCTCATCATTCTTTTTAGAAGGATTTATAAGAAAGTATTCTATGAAAAATGCTCTCTTTTCATGTGTGACACTGTCTGATGCAGTAAAAGAATGCCACCACCAATCGTATCCACTCTTCTTGATCATAAAAAGATCTCGTTTCAGATCATGCTTGTTGATTTTCATAAAATATCCTCCACAGTCAATTATAAGACTTTTTTTGAATTTGTACTCATGTAAAGATGTCATCTTTATTATTCTTGATAAAAAGTCTACGTAAATCTGTAAAAGTACTAATATATACATATATTCATTCTTAATTAGGAATGATATTTTGATTAATATTAAAATCTTTTGATACAAAATGGCAAATATTTCGAATTAAAACATTATTGAGATATCTGTATTTGCACTTTTGGTGTTGACTTTTTTCTCTGTTGTAACTATAAATGTTACATCAGATGTAACAAATAAAGTTACATTCACAATATTACAATTAGACAAGAGGTTAAAAATGGGCAATCAAAGTTGGATAACCAATTCAGAATTAGGTTTCAGTAAATTTATCAACAGCCCTTTTGGTAGAGAATATGCTAAAAATGATGAAAACCTAAAACCATCTAAAGAGATTATCAAACCATCAACTGTGTTGATCAATGCAGAAGAGCTTGCAAAAAGCTACATCTCTGAAAAAAAGACATCTTCAGTTCTTCAAGATTCACAAATTTTTAACGACAATGCACTGACTAGGGAACTTGGACGTTTTGCATTGGCTAATGGTAAGAAAAAGCAGACCGTTTCTAGAATTTTTAAAGCAGTGTTCCAGGAGAATCTCAATACAGAAGATATACCGACACTGCTAAAAATAGCTGCAGATATAGGTCTTGATACTGCAGAGTTAGAAAAAAATCTTAACAGGATAGCCTAAAGGAAATATCAATATGAGAGCCAATACACGATTCACAGAAGCAATACAAATTTTATGTTTGATAGCGTTAAAAAAAGATAACATGCCAACCTCTGATCATATTGCAGAGAGTGTGAATACAAATCCCGTTGTTATAAGACGCATATTTAAAAATCTAAAAGATGCTGGATTTATCGCTGTAAAAAGAGGTATTGGTGGTACCTATCTCTTGCTCAAGCCCAATCAAATAACACTATTTGACATCTATTGTGCTGTTGAAGATGAAGACAAACGTGCGATATTTAAATTCCATGAGGGTTTGAATTCAAAATGTATCGTTGGATCTCATATTGAAGAGGTTTTAAAAGATTCATTTACAAGAGCACAGAATGCCATGGAAAATGAACTGAGACAAGTAACACTTGAAAATATTATAGAGCAAATAAAAATAAATAAATAAAGAAATAATAACAATGATAAATGAAACATTAGATTCAATTTTTAACAGAAAATCCTTCAGAAAATACTCTGAAAAAACTGTAGACGATGAGACCTTACAGCTTTTGATTGATGCAGCAATGCAAGCTCCTTCAGCTGTAAACAGACAACCTTGGGAATTTGTTGTGATCAAAGATCAAGAGATGAAAGAAAAAGTAGCAGCGTGCAATCCATACGCAAGTTTTGCTAAAAACGCCTCTGCCATAATCTTGGTATGTGGCAATATGGAAAAGGCCCTTCCGGGACCATCTCAAATCATGTGGGTGCAGGATTGCAGTGCAGCTTCAGAGAACTTACTTATTGCAGCACAATCTTTAGGTCTGGGTGCAGTTTGGACAGGCGTCTATCCTTCTCCAGAGAGAATGAATGCTCTTGAAGAACTACTCAACCTTCCAGAGAATATCTTGCCTTTAGCAATGATTCCTGTTGGATATCCTGAATCTGAAAAATCAACTCACAAAAAAGTAAATCCTGTAACTGTTCATTACAATGTTTGGTAGAAACAATATATAACAAAGATAACTCAGTTATAGCTTAAGTTACAGCTCAAAAAAAATATCTAAATCATAAGTGGTTTGGATATGTTTTTACGTCTTTTAATTATTTTTAATCTAAGTTCAATTTCGTTTTTGCTGTAAGGTATAACAAATAAGGAAGATTTTATGGAACTGAAAGCTGTTGATAAAGTAGAGATCAATATAATAATTGACAATGTCGCTGATTGGATTGTAGAAGATACAGAGTTTGTCCAGAGAGCACAAGATAGCAAGGAGTCTAAGGAGCTAAAAGTTCCTTTGATGGCAGAGCACAGTCTCTGTCTTCTGATAAGCATATACCGAGGGAATACAAAGCACGATATTCTTTTGGATGCTGCCGAAAATGGAATATCTCTCGATAACAATTTAAACATCATGGACCTGAAGTTAAATCAAGTTCAAGAACTCATCATCAGCCATGCCCACAGTGATCACACCCATGGATTGCCTTATGTGATAAGCAAACTGAATGCTGATGCAAAAGTAATAGCCCACCCTGATGTATTTCTTACTGGAAGAACATGTGTAGACAGAGGACAGACAATTGTCAATGATTGTCCATCCAGAGACCTGATTTTAGACCATGGGAATACCATCGTTGACTCCAGAAAGCCATATCTATCTGATGATGAGATGTTCCTTGTTACAGGTGAAATACCTAGAAAAACATCCTTTGAGAAACTGGAGTATGAATCATATGTTGTAAGAGATGGAGTTAGAGAATTTGATAACATTCTTGATGATCAAGCAATAGTCATAAATATAAGAGATGAAGGGCTTCTGATCATTTCTGGATGTGCCCATTCAGGAATCATAAATACAGTGAGATATGCTCAAGAATTAACAAAAATCAGCAAGGTGTACTCAGTCATTGGAGGATTTCATCTACCTCCAAAAATTAAGTGTGACGTAACTGAAAAGACAATAGTAGCATTTAAAGAGATAAATCCAAAGTTGATTGTACCAATGCATTGCACTGGCATTTATGCCATCTCTCGTTTCATACAGGAATTTGGTATCCAATGTAATTTGAGCTGTGTGGGATCTAAGTTTACCTTCTAACAGAAGCCACTTCTATAATTTCAATAATTATCATAAAGTAATAAAATAACAAATTTAAGGAGAATTGTAGATGAAGAAACATCCACTTAAAGAATCTTTGATGATGATTTTATTGTTCATCATAACTTTGATAGCTGCAACATTTATAGGCTCGTATTTGAACAATTTCTAAATTTTTATAAATCATTGCAGATAAAATATATGAATGAACTGTTGGAACTTTCAAACAACTCAATGCAGTGCCAGGGAAATGATCACTGCATCAAGGAAAAATATATAATTTAGATGTTGTGCTCATTGATTGCTTAAAAAGCACAACATCATAAATTCATTAAATAGGAAACACTTATTTTTGAGTGCAGTCTCCAATTTTGATGTTTAGATCGTCAATTAAGAAAGCAGTTCTGTCTTTTGTTCCAGTTTCAAATATGATTTTATCATATACAGGAATAATTCTCTTGTTGCTCGCTTTATCTACAACCTTCATTCCATCAATATATACATCAGTAGTATTTGCTAAATCACTTCCATCATCTGGAGTTGTTACAAGCATTATATCATACCATCTGTTCAGCTCTATTGGTGCATTTATATCGTAAAAACCTGATACTCCAAGTTCTTTCGAATATATGAAATGTCTGTTCTCAACTTCAGATTTTGCTTCATTGTAACTGGCGTTTGTCTTGAATCTGAATGCCTCATTTTTTGTAGAACCAATTGAATCGGCTCCAACTGCAAATGTATAACATGACATCTTTGATCCTGATACCACCTCATCATTTAAGAGCATGAACTTATAAGATATGGTAAATGTATTATCAATAGGTTCAAATGTTACATAGGCTTTGGGTTGTCCTGCCATGCTATCATCAACCAGTTCAAATGCGCCATCTCTCAATTCAACAGATGTATGATTTGCTGTTTTTATTGTCCATGAATCAACGTCAAATTCTTTTTCTCCAAATGAATCTTCAAACATCACTGTTCCAACTTCTTTTCCATTCACAACAGCAACAGTCAAATAAGATACAACAGATGGGTCACTAAGAGATGAGATCATAAGTTTTGATGTTCCTGTATTCAATGCATGAACAATCTTATTGTTCTCCAGTTCAACATATCTCTCTCCATCTATAATAGAGATAGAATAACCTTTTTCTGTAGCATCAGATGGCAGAATTTCAATCAACTTAGATAGATCCACTCTTTCATCTTCATCAATTGTTATTGATGATTTGGACAGCGAAATACTGGAAACTTCTGTGACTGAATCAACAATCTTGAGTTCAACAGTTCTGTTGCCCATTTCAATTTTAGCAGTGCCACTCTTGATTCCAGTGATCAAACCAGAATCACTCACAGCGACTGCATCAGAGCCCTCAACAACTTTGAATGTTGCTCCTTCATCTGCTTTAACCCGGAAAGTTTTTCCAACTTTCAATACTGAGGGAGTTGCTCCAACTTCCATTGATGCCTGCGATAGACCTTCAGGTAACATCTCTCCTGAATAAATTTTTAGATCATCAATTGAGAAATTCAACAGGTCTTTGGTACCACTGAAGATATCAATCATTGAGAGAGTTTTCTGCTCTGAATTGTTTTTCAATTTTGAG
>JALNVT010000178.1 GCA_023231265.1 Sphaerochaetaceae bacterium | reverse complement strand
TCTTTAACAGCATTATCAATGAAACTACTCATACTCCAGTTCTGTTCAGCTTTACAGATATTCAAGATGAAATTCTTAAGTAACAAAGTACCATCAACAGTATGAACTACTTCAGGATGGAATTGAACACCATAGAAATTCTTCTCGGGATTTTCAACAGCTGTAAAAGGACAGTTTGGGGTTGTTGCTTTAACAACAAAACCAGGAGCTAATTTTGAAACAGAGTCGCCATGACTCATCCAAATTTGTGAATTCTGAGGAATATCTTTAAGAAGTAAAGATTCACCTGTTATGTTTAACTCAGCAAAACCATATTCTTTCTTTTCGGGACAATTTACTTCCCCACCGTTTTGGATACTCATTACCTGTAAACCATAACAAATGCCTAAAATTGGAAGGCCAAGCTTAAAGATTTCTTCATCTACTCTAGGAGATCCTTCTTCAGAGACACTAGCAGGTCCTCCAGAGAAGATAATTCCTTTAGGATTAAGTTCTTTAATTTCGTCAGCGCTACAATTAAAAGGCAAAATTTTGCTATAAACATTCTGTTCACGAACACGTCGTGCAATCAGTTGGCTGTATTGTGCACCAAAATCGAGTACTACAATTAAATCAGGGTTTGTTTGTTGCATTTTTGCTCCTTGAAATGTGACTAAATGCAACAAATTTTGTTGCACCTATTTCTTTTTGCCTATGCTATCACATTTATAGCTTGCATATCAATTTAAATTGGGAATTTTTCTATAAAAGACCTTGTACTGGAGGGTATGCTTTTATAACAGACCTAGATAAAGCGTAACCTGCTACAACACCGATACCAGCTTGAGCTACATTGCCAGGAATTCCTGCAGCAGCAGCTCCCCAACCGATACTCATGACGGTTGCTCCAAGAACAAAATAACCACCAGCTACAACAACTATACAGATTATCATTGCAAGAATTACTCTGTATGCTGGAACTTTAAATCCCTCTCTAACTTGCTCGCTAGTACGACGTACTATCATTGAGACAAGAAGACCTTCTAGACCATGCACCAAAAATGATATAGGAGCCCATTGTGGGTATCCTGATATAATATCAGCAAGACATGTTCCAAGTCCTCCAGCAATGAATGCTGTTATAGGTGAAAATGTGAATGCAATGAAGCAGATTGCTAAATCTGCAAGATTTAAATACCCTTTTGTAGGTGTGGGTATTTTAACAACAATAGTAAATACAACAACAACTGCTGTTAAAACAGCAATTAAAGCAATGCACAATGCAGAGCTTGTTCTCTTTTTTTCCATCAATCTATCTCCTAATTTTGGAATTTTGAAATTAGTATAACGAACTGTCATAAAAAAAAGCAATATAGCAAATATCTCTTTCAACATACTTATAACTGAAATTTTTTAATTATATCAGTTTTAAATAATTATTCAAATGAACAATTTTTACTCAATTACATATCTTAATGTATCACTTCAAAGCGAAATATATCCATCTTACAGCTAAAAAAATATAATATTTTTTTCTTGATACTATTGACAGAAACAATGTTACTACTTACAGTAACAAGTATATTACTATTAACAGAAACAAACAAAGAGGCATTATGAATTTTTATCCAGACTTAAAACAGGCTCTCTCTTACAATGAGGAGTACAACACAATACCAATATCACTCTCCTTGCCGCTTGGCAAAAAGAGTCCAATGGAAATTCTCAACAGATTGCAAAAAATAAGCAAACATTGCTTTCTTCTTGAATCTTGTGAAGATAGCAAAGTCTGGGGACGCTATACATACATTGGATTCAATCCCAGTCTTGAAATAACACAGAAGGATAAAAAACTCTGCATAAAATCAGGAACTGAGATAAAGATAGAAAGTGAAAGACCACATCCATACATAAGAAGAATCCTCGATGAAAACAAAAGTCCCAAGGTCATTGGACTTCCTCCATTTACAGGAGGTCTTGTTGGTTATTTCTCATATGACTTCATAGCATACAGCGAACCAAAGTTAAAACTTGAATCTGTTGATGAGGAAGATTTCAACGATATAGACCTGATGCTTTTTGATAAGATCATTGCAATAGACAATCTTGAGAAGAAGCTCTATCTCATAATGAATGTCAAACGAGATAGCTTTGAATCAAACTACAAGAAGGCAACATTGGATTTAAAAAGTCTAAGTGTTTTAATTGCAGAGGAGTCAGATGATATTGAAGAGGAAAAAGGAAAGTTACTCTCTCCTCTCACTCCTCTATTCAGCAAAGATCAGTACTGTGAGATGGTGAAGAAAGCTAAGAATTACATCTATGAGGGTGATATTTTCCAGGTGGTTTTATCAAATAGACTTGTTGCTCCTTTTCAAGGAAGTTTGAAATCAGTATACAGCTATCTACGTAAAACAAATCCATCACCATACATGTTCTACTTTGTAAGTGACAACATTGAACTTACAGGAGCATCTCCTGAAACTCTTGTAAAACTTGAAGAAACAAAACTGAGTACATTCCCTCTTGCAGGAACAAGAAAGAGAGGCATGACTCCAGAAGAAGATATGCAGCAAGAAAAAGAGTTACTTGAAGATCCGAAAGAGAGATCAGAGCACAACATGCTTGTAGATCTCAGCAGAAATGATATTGGAAAGATCAGTAAATTTGGAACTGTAAAAGTGGAAGAATATATGAAGATTCAAAAGTTCTCCCACGTAATGCACATTGGCTCCACTGTTACAGGAGAGATCAAAGATGGTCTTGATAGCCTTGATGCAATTGATTCCATTCTTCCAGCTGGAACTCTCTCAGGAGCTCCTAAAATCAGAGCATGTGAGATAATCAACGAGCTTGAGAACAACAGACGTGGTGTCTATGGAGGAGCCATAGGTTACCTCTCCTTCAATGGAGGACTTGATACATGCATCGCAATTCGTTTGGCTTTCAAGAAAAATGGAAATGTATATGTGAGAAGTGGTGCTGGCATAGTTGCTGACTCAGTTCCTGAAAATGAATATGTAGAGTGCATCAACAAAGCAAAAGCTGTGATAAATGCATTGGAGGATAAGTAGATGATTCTATTGATTGATAACTATGATAGCTTTAGCTACAACCTTTACCAACTTATTGGACAGATAAATCCAGATATAAAAACATTCAGAAATGATAAGATCACAATTGATGAAATTGTAAAGATGAATCCTGAAGCAATAATTCTATCTCCTGGCCCTGGAAGACCAGAAGATGCTGGAATATGTGTACCCATTGTAAAAGAACTCAAAGGCAAATATCCAATACTGGGAGTCTGCCTTGGACACCAAGCAATATGCACGGCATATGGAGCAACAGTCGATCACTCGCCATGTCTCATGCATGGAAAGAGCTCAAAAGCAGAGTTAAATTCTCTTTCTGTTTTTAAAGGGATTGATAGTCCTCTCACTGTAGGACGTTATCACAGTCTTTCAGTTGTAGAAGATACTCTTCCAGATACTTTAAAAGTGACCGCTAAAGTCGAAAACACTGGAGAGGTAATGGCAGTTGAAGATCCTATAAACAGAGTTGTAGGACTTCAATTTCACCCAGAATCTATATTGACAGAACATGGACATGATATAATCAACAATTTTTTATTTGGAGAGAAAAATGATTAAAGAAGCAATAATTAAACTTACAAAAAAAGAAGATTTGGATGTAAACACAGCAGAGTGTGTTATGGATGAGATCATGAGTGGCAAAGCCAGCAACCTTCAAATTGGTGCTTATTTGATAGCCCTATCAATGAAAGGTGAATCTATCGAGGAGATAACAGCATCTGCCAAAATCATGAGACAGCATGCTCTCAAACTTCTCAATGATCTGAAAGTTCTTGAGATTGTTGGAACTGGTGGAGATCACTCAAATTCATTCAACATATCAACAACATCATCAATTGTAGTTGCCGCATGTGGAGTACCTGTTGCAAAACATGGAAACAGAGCAGCAACAAGCAAATGTGGTGCAGCAGATGTTCTAGAGGAGCTTGGTGTAAAAATTGATTTGGAACCAGAGAAGGCAAAACAGGTTCTGGACCAAATTGGAATATGCTTCCTGTTTGCACAGAAATATCACTCTGCAATGCAATTTGTAGCTCCAGTTAGGAAAGAACTTTCAATCAGAACAATCTTCAATATATTGGGACCACTATCAAATCCTGCAGGCGCATCATTCCAACTCATGGGGGTATATGATGAATCACTTGTTGAACCACTTGCTCAGGTTCTTTTGAATCTTGGAGTTGAGAGAGGACTTGTTGTTTATGGTCTTGAAGGTCTTGATGAGATATCTCTTGTTGGAAAGACCAAGGTATGTGAGATACGTGATGGATGGGTCAAAAACTATGAGATTGATCCAAGAGAATATGGATTTGATCTGTGCAAGAAAGAGGATCTTGTTGGCGGAACTCCAAAAGATAATGCTGAAATAATAAGAGATATATTCAACGGAAAGAAAGGTCCAAAACGTGATACCGTTGTTTTGAACAGTGCAGCAGCTCTCTACATTGGAAGAGAAGATTTGACTCTCTCCCAAGCTATTGAAGAGGTAAAAGATGCAATTGAAAGTGGAAAGGCTCTTTCGAAATTGAATGAGATGATAACTGCAACAAACGAGGTGTGATATGATTTTGGATGATATTGCAAACAACACGCGCTCCAAATTGAATTTAATTGATAGATTTCAACGAGATGAGATGAGAGAGTTGGCATACAGCCTTCCCTCTTCTGATTCCTTTCCTTTCTACAGAGCTCTTTCAAAACCTGAATTGTCATTCATAGCAGAGGTCAAAAAGGCCTCTCCTTCCAAAGGTCTCATAAGCAAGGATTTCAATCCTCTCAAAACAGCCAAGGAATATGAATCAATTGGAATTGATACAATTTCTGTCCTCACAGAAACTGATTATTTTCTAGGAAGTCCAGATTATTTAAAATCTATAAGCAGTGAGGTATCAACTCCTCTGCTCAGAAAAGATTTCATCATAGATAGCTATCAGATACATGAAGCTAAAGTCATTGGAGCATCTGCAATTCTTCTCATATGTGCTCTTCTTGATAAGAGCACTCTTGAGCTCTTTTACAAAGAAGCAACTGAACTTGGATTGGATGTTCTTGTTGAGGCCCACAATCGAGATGAGGTTGATATGGCTCTATCTATTGATGCAAAAATCATTGGAATCAACAACAGAGA
>JALNVT010000177.1 GCA_023231265.1 Sphaerochaetaceae bacterium | reverse complement strand
GGCGCAAGGCTTTTGGCTATTCTGATGATGACTATTTCTTTCTAAAGCTCTTTGATGCAAGTAGGAAAAGTTATGTAAGAAATCCATCCTCACATAAAATCCCACAAAATTTATGATTGAGCCAAAAATTGGAATATATTTATAGCCTTTAAAGTTAACTATAATTAATACGAAAAAAGATGAATTATGTATTATTGAAATATTTAGACCAATATTTATATAAAATATATGAAAAATCTTTTAATTTGCTAAAATTAGTGGTATATTGTTCCTAGGAGTTTTATATGAATACTATTGTAAGATTAATTAATTTAAAGATAAATGATTTTAAAAATGTTAGGGAAGGTGAGATAAAAACTGCTACAACTTTTGAAAGTATGGATAAATCAGATATTGTTGGAATTTATGGACAAAATGGATCAGGAAAAACTGCCGTTGTTAATGCATTATACCTATTAAAAATTCTTTTAGATGGACACAAATTGCCAAGTATAAAAGAGTATTTGATATATCTTAATGAAGATCAATTAAAACTTTCTTATGAATTTTTAATCATTAACAACTTGGGAGAATTCTTTATAAAATATAATGTGAGATGCATTAATGGTAAAGATAGATTGGAAATTGCTTATGAAGACTTGCTGTATAAAAAAAATATTGAAAAAGCCGTGTACAAAAGATTTGTTACTATAAACAAGGCAAATTCAAAATTTGGTGATTCAACAAAAACTATAAAAAAAAGCGATAAAGTTTCCATCGATGCAGCATTAGATTTTCTTCCCAAAGATCGAAGCTTAGTATTTAATGATAAATTGTTCAAAATTTATAAGAAAATATTAAATGAGAAACAGATATCAATCTTTTATAATTTAAAAAATGATTTTACTAAAAACTTTCATGTTATTTCAGATACTCAAAATGGAATTGTTTTAGCAAATATGATGATTTCTATGGATATTAATGTAAACGAAACAACTCGGAATATAAATTATCAATTAAATGATTCAATAGTTATAGAATCTGAATTATATAAGTATTTAGAAAAATCTATCTTAGAAATAAATGAAGTTTTGCGTGTTTTAGTACCTGAACTTACTATAGAAGTAAATAAAATTGGATCTGAGTTGTTAGATGATGGAAAGGAAGGTATTAGATTTGAATTTATTTCACTCAAAAATAACAGAAGATTACCTTTGAGGTGTGAGTCTGCAGGTGTTCTTAAAATTATTTCAATTCTTAGTTCGTTGATTGCTGTAAATAACAATCCTAATGCGTTAGTAGTTATTGATGAATTGGATTCTGGAATATTTGAAGTTTTACTTGGACAAATAATAAAAGCTCTAAATGAAAATGGAAAAGGACAGCTTATCTTTACTTCACATAATTTGAGAATTTTAGAGGTTTTAAATAGTAAACAATTATTTTTTACCACTCTCAATGAAAAACATAGGTTTATTCGACTAAGAAAGGTTAATAAAACCAACAATATCAGAGATATGTATATACGTGCAGCACAATTAGGAGGTCAATCAGAGGAACTTTATGATTATAGAGATGTGACTGATATTAAAATGGCTTTTTTAGATGTGGGGCTTTTAAATGATTAGAAAGGTTATCATTATAGTTGTTGAGGGACAAAGTGATTAATTTATGTTAAAGAAATTCTTAGAAAGAAGATATTCAACACGTAGAATTAACTTTAAAGTTTGTAGTGGAGACCTTTTAATAAAATCACCTAATACCAATATAAGGAATACAGTTGGTAACTTGATAAAAGAAGTTATAAAATATGAAAAGTTTAAGCCGAAGGATATTTTAGCAGTTATACATTTAACCGATACTGATGGTTGTATGATTGATGAAGATGTTATTGAAATAGTTAAAGACTTAAAATTAAAAACTAAATATGAATTAGATAAAATTCTTGTTGATAGTGCTGAGCAAAAAAATAGAATAATCAAACGAAATATTCTAAAAAAGCGTAATATCAATAAGATGTTAGGTGTTACAGAAATTTGTAAAAAGTATAACTATCAACTTTTTTATTTTTCTCGTCATTTAGAATTAGTATTTTTTAATGATATCAATCCTGTAGAAGAGAATAAAAGTAAAAATGCTAGGTTGTTTGCGAGAAAAGATCCATCTGAATTTATAAAAATTTTTGAGGAACATTTACCACCTTTAGAAGCTAAAGAATATTTAGAGAAATATAAAGAAAGTTGGGATTTTATTAAATTAGAAACAAATTCATTAAAAAGATATACTAATTTTATTTTATTACTAGAATATTTAGATTCGTTTATTGATAATGTATAGTCTAAAAAAAAGAAATCCTACCAGAGCCGTACTAAAAACTCTGATAGGAAATTTGAGAAAATAATTTAGGTTTACACCTATTAAAAACTAATTTATATGATGCCTATTTCTTTTTGTAGGCATCTTCATGAATACCAGCGATAGCTCTACCACTAGGTTCATTCTGTGCTGTAAATGATGCATCCCATTTAAGAGCAGTTGCTGTAGAACATGCTACAGATGCTTCATGAGGTACACAGTTTGCAGCTGCTTCACTAGGGAATAATCTACTGAATATAGTTCTGTAGTAAGCTTCTTCCTTAGTTGATGGAGTGTTGATTGGGAATCTATTCTTTATTGTAGCAAATTGCTTATCTGTGACAGCTTCTTCTGTCATCTCTTTTAAAGTATCGATCCAACTGTATCCAACACCATCACTGAACTGTTCTTTCTGTCTCCAGACAACTTCTTCAGGTAGCATGTCTTCAAATGCTTTACGTACAACATATTTTTCAATCTTGTCGTTACACATTTTATCTTCTGTTTTAAGATTCATAGCAACATCCATGAATTCTTTATCTAGGAAAGGAACACGTCCTTCAACACCCCATGCAGCTAAAGCTTTGTTAGCTCTAAGACAATCATACAAGTGAAGCTTTTCAAGCTTTCTAACTGTCTCTTCATGGAATTCTCTAGCATCTGGTGCTTTGTGGAAATAAAGGTAGCCGCCGAATAATTCATCGGAACCTTCTCCTGATAGCACCATTTTAATTCCCATTGATTTGATAACACGAGCAAGTAGGTACATAGGAGTAGCTGCTCTAATTGTTGTGATATCATATGTTTCCAAATGGTAGATAACATCCTCAAGTGAATCCAAAGCTTCCTGAATAGTAAAATGCACTTCATGATGAACAGTTCCAAGAGAATCTGCTACAATCTGAGCGGCTTTTAAATCAGGTGAGCCTTCAAGACCAATTGCGAAAGAGTGAAGTCTAGGCCACCATGCCTGATCTCCCTCATTTGCTTCAATTCTTTTCTGAGCATGCTTTGCAACAAGCGCTGTAATAACACTGCTATCAAGTCCACCGGATAGTAGAACACCGTAAGGAACATCACACATCAACTGTCTTACAACAGCAGCTTCCAATGCATCCTTAACTGCTTTCACACTATCTTCGGGAGATCTTGTAACCTTGTCATAATCAGTCCAGTCTCTTTTATACCAGACAACTGGTTCTTTAGAGTCACTGGTGAGGTATTGGCCTGGAAGGAACTCACACAATGAAGGACAAGTTCCTTCTAGAGCCTTTAACTCACTAGCAACATAATAGTGACCATCGGTATCCCAACCTTGGTAAAGAGGAATAATTCCCATGTGGTCTCTGGCTATTAAGTATTTATCTTCTACCTTATCGTAGATGGCAAAAGCAAAAATACCGTTGAGCTTATCAAGAAAGTTTGGACCATATTTTATATATAATGGTAGTATTACTTCACAGTCACTTTCGGTAGAAAAATCATACTCTCCGTCGAACTCTCTCCTTAGTTCTTTATGATTATAAATCTCACCGTTAGCTGTAAGGATATACCTTCCATCTTTTGAATAAAGAGGTTGCTTGCCTGAGAGTGGATCTACAATTGATAGTCTTTCATGTGAAAGAATTGTCGTTGTTCCACAATAGATTCCAGACCAATCTGGTCCACGATGTCTTATCTTTTTAGACATCATCAGTACTCTCTGTCTATATTCCTCTGTTGATTGTTCTATATCAAACATTCCTACGAAACCACACATAATTATTTTCTCCTCAATTAATTGTTAATTAAACCGAATATAGTAATTCGCCATAAGTTGGGATTGGCCAATACTCACTATCTACTATCAATTCTAGTTTATCACTTATACTTCTACATTCTTCCATTAATTGGAGAACATTATTGTAGAAGTAGAAAGCTTTGTCTTTGCTTTCTGATATACTATTCGCATTTTTTACCGCTGCGTCAAGTTCTTCAACCTTACCAAGAAGTGCATCGTTCAATGTAGCAATGTCATCAATTCTAGCTTGGGACTTGCTAAATGATACTTTTGAAACCTTTTTAAGCTTCTCAGCACCTTCTGCTAAAGCAAAGAGATATGCAGTACTTGCAGGGTAAATTTGCTCGTTTAACATGTCAATAAGTGTTAATGCTTCAATATTGATTTTCTTTGCATATGTATCATATTGAATCTCGACTCTACTTACTAACTCACTTTTTCTAAAGATATCGAATTCGTCGAATAATTCAACATTTTTATCACTTGCATAAACCTGGAATGCATCAACTGAAGATTTAAGATGTTCAAGACCTCTCTTTCCAGCTTCAATAACCCATTCGTCACTGTAGTTATTGCCGTTGAATACGATTCTCTTATGCTTGATATATTCTTTCTTGATCAATGCTTGTAGGCAGTTATCAAAAGTATCATCACAATTTTCTAGTTCATTTGCAAACTCTTTAAATGCTTTAGCAATAGCTGTATTCATTATAGTATTTGTTGAAGCAAGAGATGCAGCAGATCCAAGCATTCTAAATTCAAATTTATTACCTGTAAAAGCAAAAGGTGAGGTTCTGTTTCTATCAGTTGAATCCTTTGTGAATGATGGTAGTACATGAACACCAAATGAAAGTCTCTCACTAGTTGTTTCTAGTGTTGCTCTTCCTTCAGCAATGTCTTCAAGTATATCACCCAACTGACTACCAATGAACATACTTACAATTGCAGGTGGAGCTTCGTTTGCACCCAAACGATGATCATTACCAGCAGAAGCAACAGTTGCTCTCAATAGGTCTTGATATTCATCTATAGCTTTAATGATAGCAACCAAGATCAAAATGAACTGTTTGTTATCACGTGGATTCTTACCAGGTTCTAGAAGGTTCACACCTTCGTCTGTTGAAATAGACCAGTT
>JALNVT010000176.1 GCA_023231265.1 Sphaerochaetaceae bacterium | reverse complement strand
TATCAGCACGCATATTATGTTGAAGCCAAACCTCTTGTGAGTGATAGAGAGTATGATAGACTTTTTGATAGATTGAAACTTATTGAAGAGACCTATCCTTCCCTGTGCTTTGCATCGTCTCCAACTCACAGAGTTGGTTCAGATCTCTCAAGTGATTTCCCTGAGGTAACTCATACAATTCCTGTATTGAGCCTTGATAAAGCATATGATACAGCACTGATTCATTCCTGGATTGATAAATGTGAGGCAAAAGAAGATAAGGAGCTGTCATTTGTTCTTGAGCAGAAGATAGATGGTATCTCCATTGTTCTTTATTATGAGAAAGGGATTCTTGTTCGAGGCGTGACTCGTGGTAATGGTGCAGTTGGAAATGATGTAACAAACAACGTCAGAACAATCTCATCAATTCCGTTGAAACTATCAAAACCAATAGACATTGCAGTGAGAGGAGAGATCTATCTTCCTAAAGCTGAATTCGAGAAAATCAATGAGACTTTGGAAGAGCCTTTTGCAAATCCAAGAAATCTCTGTGCTGGTACAATAAGACGTAAGAAAAGCAGTGAGACTGCCAAGGTCCCTCTCAATATCTTTGTCTATGAAGGATTCTGGCCAAACAATGAAACACCTTTCACAGACCATCTTGAGATCCTTGCAGAGTTGAAAGCTCTTGGGTTCAGAATCAATCCAACATTTGGTGTGTTCTGCAATTCCAAAAAAGAAGCGGTTGAGAGACTCCAAAAGGTCAACCTTACAGGCATAAGTGGTAGTTTTTCTGATCTACCAAAGCAGGTTGAGGTTCAAACCAAAAACAGATCTTCTTTGGACTATGAGATTGATGGTCTTGTAATGAAGGTCAATGAATTGAAGGTCAGAGAGAAACTTGGATACACAGTTCATCATCCAAGATGGGCAATTGCATATAAATTTGAATCACCACAGGCTGAGAGCACAATCAAATCTATTGATGTTCAAGTCGGTCGTACTGGACGAGTCACTCCAGTCGCTCGAATAAAAGCTGTTCAAATCGGTGGATCCACTGTAAAGAATGTCACACTTCACAATCAACTTCACATTGATGAGTTGGAATTGGCCATCGGAGATTCAGTTGAAGTCAGCAAGAGAGGTGATGTAATTCCTGCAGTTGAGAGAGTTGTGGAGAAGAATGAGATTGGCAATACAACATACAGACTTCCTACCTCATGTCCTGTATGTGGTACAGCTCTCATTCAGAAGGGTGCTCATACTTTCTGTCCCAATGATTACTGTCCATCTCAGGTTCTTGGAAGACTTGAATTTTTTGCTGGGAAAGCTCAGATGGATATTGATTCTCTTGGTCCAAAGACTCTCAAGTTCCTTGTGGATAAGAAAATGATAAAAGATGTACAGGATCTGTACACAGCAGATATAAAATCACTTGTAGGAGAGCCTGGTTTTGGAGAGAAGAAGGTCAATGCAATCATTGATGGTCTTGAAGAGAGCAAGAAGGCTCCATTTTCAAGAGTTCTCACATCTTTGGGTATCCCTGAGGTTGGAAAGAAAGCTGTCGATATGATAATCGACTTTGGCCTTGATTCCATGGACAAGATTCTTGAGGTCGTTGAAAGAGAGGACTATGAAGAACTTTCAAAGATTCCCCTCATTGCACAGAAGACAAGTGAGAACATAATTCAATCTTTAAAAGATCCAGTCATGCTGGAGAGAATTGCAGCTTTGAAAGCTGCAGGACTTTCCATGATGGAAGATAGAAGTGAGAAAGAGGAGATGCCTCAGACATTTGAAGGTGAGGTGTGGTGTGCTACAGGATCTTTCGAGAATTTCAATCCAAGAACAAAAGCTTTGGATGAGATTGAAAAACGTGGAGGACGAACAGTAACAGCCATCACTGGAAAGACAACTCACCTGCTGCTTGGCAAGAATGGCGGATCAAAGAAAACAAAGGCAGAGAAGCTTGGTATAACTATTGTTGAGGAAGCTGAGTTCCTAGAGAGACTTGAATCTGGGGCTGCTGCTGTTAAAAAAGATGCACCTGAAGGTGACGAAAACAGCAGACAACCTGTAAAAAGCAAAAAAAATGTTCAAAAAGATGATGATTTTACACAAGGAGAGTTGTTTTAAACGAAAAAATGTGCTTTTATTAACAACTAAGGGTTTTAAGTTACAAAAATGACAGTTTGTTTATATAGTAACATTATTGTATTAATAAGATATATTCCTTTACGGAATGGGAGAGATACGACAGATGAATGAATTAGCAATTGAATTGAATGATGTACTTGATAATTGTACTATTGGCCAGTGCCTTTCTGAATACGGAAAGCGTATGTACTTCCCTAAGGGGATTGTTGCTCAGAGTGCTGCTGCAAAAACTAAAGCTACAAAACACAATGCAACAGTTGGACAGGCTTTTATAAATAAGAAACCTCTTTATTTGAATAGTATCTATGATTGTTTTGATCAGACTAAAGTACAGCCTTCAGAAATATTCACATATGCACCAGGGGCAGGTCTTCCTGAGCTCAGAGCTCTTTGGGCGGCAGATATGTTGAAGAAGAATCCAGGACTTGTTGGAAAGAAGATATCCAATCCTGTTGTTACTGCAGGATTGACTCACGCAATTGGCATTCTTATCAGAATGTTCTTGAACGCTGGAGAGAAACTTTTGCTTCCTAATTTCTTCTGGGATAACTATGATTTGATTGCTAAAGAGAATGCAGGTGCAGATATTGAAACTTTTGAGCTATATGATGAAAGTGGATGTCACTTCAACATTGAAGGTTTTGAGAAGGCTATAGAGAGCAGTGAATCTCAGAAGATTGTAACTCTTCTCAACTTCCCAAACAACCCTACAGGTTACACTCCAACAGTTGCTGAAATGGAGAGCATTCGTGATGTTCTTGTAAGACAGGCTGATAAAGGTAAGAAACTTGTTGTTATAAGTGATGATGCATACTTTGGTCTGTTCTATGAAGAGAACACATCAAGAGAGAGTCTTTTCGCACTTCTGGCTGATTGTCATGAAAACATCCTCGCAATAAAGGGTGATGCAGCTACAAAAGAAGCACTGGTATGGGGTTTCAGAATTGGTTTCATCACATATTCCTGTAAGAACATGAGCGATGAACAATATGATGCTTTTGAAACAAAAATTAAGGGCAGTATCCGTGCAAGTGTATCCAACTGTACAAAACCTGGTCAGAGTCTTTTGGTTAAAGCAATGGAAGATGAAGAAGCTTATGAAAATGATAAATTGGATGCTGTAAAAGAGATGGAAAAGAGATATCTCATCATTAAGTCCAATTTAGACGAAAAAAAGGATATAACTTATATCAAACCCCTTGCATTTAATAGTGGATACTTCTTATCCTTTAAATGTGAAGGAAGCGTTGAAGAACTCAGACTTCTTTTATTGGATAAATATGGGGTTGGTGTTATCAATATCATGGATAAGGTACTTCGTGTGGCTTATTGCAGTGTTGACAGTGATAAAATTCCTGATTTATTGAATATTATTTATAAGGCAGCAGGAGAGTTATGGAGCTAAAAACTAAAATTTATCTTGTAGATGAAAATGATGAAAAGTTCATGGGAATAGGAGTTGTTTGGCTACTCGAAGGAATACAAAAAGAAGGTTCTTTGAGGGCAGCAGCATCTAGTCTGGGAATCTCTTACTCTAAAGCTTATACAATGATTTCTAAATTAGAGAGATCTCTTGGAAAAGCTGTGTTGGTTCGACGAAAAGGTGGAACTTCAAGAGTTGGAGCAAAACTGACACCATTTGGTATCATTCTGCTGGATAAATATAAAGTTTTTCAAAGTTCTATTAAGGAGATAACACAGGCTCCTTATCAAGTGTTTGCTAATGATTTTAACACCATTCTATCTGAATTTAATGAGGATGGAGAGATAAAATAACTATACTGGTGGGGAGAATTATGCTCAATTCTTCCCATTTCTTTATATATAAAGGAGAATTATCATGGAAAAGAAAAATACAAAGGAAAGTAAAGCGTTCTTGAAATATGATTTTGATATATCCAATCTTGGAGAACCTAAAATTGTAACTCCTATTGTTATGAGTACAAGTAAGGGCGATGGTCTTGCTAATTATGTAGATGATAATGATCGTCTATTCTTCAGTGTTGATACTGTTGATAATGGAAAAGAATACAGAGATCCATTGGTTAAGGATACTGTAGAGAAAGCTGGACCCCGTGCAAAGATTTATTTCAATCCCGCTCATGTTCACGCTGCAATTTGTACATGCGGTGGTATATGTCCTGGTTTGAACAACATAATCAGAGCTGTAGTTAGATGTTTCTGGTATAGATATGGTGTTAGAAGAATCAGTGGTGTTCAATATGGATATCGTGGTTTGCTTGAGAACAGTCCATGGCCTCTTATTCCACTCAATCCAGACGTTGTTGATGACATACAGGAAAAAGGTGGTACAATCTTGGGTTCTGCTCGTGGTGGTGGAATGCAGGTTGATGAAATTGTTGATTCTCTTGAGAAGATGAACATCAATGTTCTCATTGCCGTTGGTGGTGATGGTACACTCCGTGGTGCATATGATATTGGTGAGGAGATCAAAAAAAGAGGATTGAAAATCAGTGTTGTTGGTGTTCCAAAGACAATTGATAACGATCTATCTTTCATTCAAAGTTCATTCGGTTTTGATACTGCAGTTGGAGCAGCTGTCCCTAGTGTACGTGGTGCCCATGTTGAAGCTAAGAACTCAATCAATGGTATCGGACTTGTTAAAGTAATGGGTCGTGAGAGTGGTTTCATTGCAGCTCATACCTCCTTAGCTCAAAGTGATGTTAACTTCTGTTTGATTCCAGAGAGTCCATTTGACTTATATGGTAACAATGGTCTGTTTGCACATCTTAAAGAAAGAATTTTGACAAGAAAGCATGCTGTCATTCTCATTGCAGAGGGCGCTGGTCAGGATCTTGTTCCTGCAACTGGTGAGAGAGATGCTTCTGGTAACGTAAAATATGCTGATATTGGTCTGTTCCTAAAAGATGAGATCAAGAAGTTCTTCAAAGAAGAAGGCATTGAGACAAACGTCAAATACATTGACCCTTCTTACATAATCAGATCAGCTCCAGCTAACTCATACGATTCAATCTACTGTGCTAGATTGGGTGCCCATGCAGCACATGCTGCAATGAGTGGTAAAACTCAGTGTTTGATCTCTCAAATCAACAACCGCTTTGTATTGATTCCTATCAAGCAGGCAGTTTCAAAGAGAAAC
>JALNVT010000175.1 GCA_023231265.1 Sphaerochaetaceae bacterium | reverse complement strand
TGTCAATTGAGCTTCAAAACTTTTCTGTTCATTGTTATTGTGAATGCAGATTCGTTCCACCTTACATCAGGAAGTTCCACAATAGAATCCTTGTTCCTTCTTGCTCCAACAAGACAGACATAAGTCTTCTGTGTGTCTGCATCTAGCTTTCCTGATAAAACAGGTACCAGAGTATTGGAGTTGATCTTCTTGTTGATAGATTCATCATAAACATCTGCTACATAGATAGAAGTGAGTACCTTGTAATAAAAGAAGATTTTGATGATGTGATAATAACTGCCAAAAGAGGCAGTGATGAGAGATTCCTCCAGTGCATCAATTATGTTCTCTCCTTGATTGAAACGAAATGTGCCAATACAAAACTATATGGTGGATGCATAAGTGTGGCTGCAATAATAGGTGAGGATGAGAGGACCATAATCAAGAGTCTTACTCATGGTATTTCAAATCTAGATGTTGGAGACTGTCTGTTCAAAAGAGATTATGCCATCTTCATTGAGAATGATGCAAACTGTGCAGCCTACAGATATATAAAATACAAAAATGATAGTTTTGTGTACTCTCTTGCAAGATTGTATGATGCAGACAGTATCTGTGAGGATGCTCCTCAGCTGGGAGTTGGTATAGGTATCATAGCTCATGGGAAGATAAACAAAGGTTGGAATTCAAAATCTGGAGAGTTCTCCAATTTTATGTATCAGGAAGGAAAGCAGAACAGACAGCTTGAATGCTCAAATGAGCAGCTTCAAAATATGGTGGAGGATCCATCCAAATTGCACTCATTTTTGGACAATTATCTTGATAAGCTTCTCTTCACCAATGCTCTTTTGAATCCAAGAACCATCTATCTTGGAGGAGACAACAGAATTTGGAAGTACACCATGATAGAGATTCTCATGAAAGATTTTCATAAGGCAAGCAGAGATGATGTTGAGAAGAACATGTGTTTCACCTTCCTCTCTGAGAGTGAGCTTGATATAGCTATTGGGGCAAGTTACTACATGCTTGATTTCTTATTTGAACTTCCTCAGACAAATCAATCAATGCTGAGCAATCATAGATTTGAATCTCCACTGTTCAAAGAGATTCTGAAGAAATAGATACATTCTTAATAAGGATTGGATTGAAAGAACTTCTTTCGGTACTGAAGAGGTGTTATGTTCTCAACTTTCTTGAATTGCTTTATGAAATAATTGCTGTCGTAGAATCCTGTCTTTTCAGATATCTGAGATATTGAATCATCACTGCTGCAGAGCCTCTTCTTTGCATTTGAAATACGGGTCAATAGAATGTAGCGCTTTATGCTCAGTCCTGTGACCTTTCTGAAGCTGTGCTCCAGATGAGATATGCTGATGGAATACGTGGAAGATATTTCATCAAGTGTGGTATTTTTCATGTAATTTTGATTCAGATATTTCTGGATTTCATATATCTTTGTCAGCATTGGATTTCTGTTCTCGACAAATATATTGGAATTCATTCTGAAAAGAGCAATAAGAATGGCAGATAGCAGAACACCACATCGTGTATCATAGAAATCATCCTTCATGTTGAATTCAATCATAAGGAGGGAGAACAGCTGTTTGATTGTGGATATATTTTTTTCATCTATTTCAAAGAGTGGTATGCTCAAGCTGCTTGATCTGTTGAATATAATTATCAAGGAGGGATCTTTCACCATTTCAAATAAAAATGCAGTGGAGAATCTGAATATATAACGAGTGCAATCAAAGCTCACACTGTCGAGAGTGTGTGTCTCAAGATTGCTTATTATAAGAAGGTCTCCTTCTTTTACCATGCATGATACTCCATCAACACTCATGACAAGAAATCCTCTCTCAACAAAGATCATCTCACATGTATAATGGAAGTGCATGCTCTGTGCATCTTTATTGGGCCCAATTTTTTTGATTACATCTATTTCTGTTTCCATACTATTAATGTAAGCATATTACCCGTAAAATAGCAAGTTAATACTATTTTTAAGTTAACATGTATATATTATTGGTGAAGAATCTATTCTACTGTTATATCGCAATATAAATAAAGAGGTAAATATAATGAATAAGTTCCACTACAAAACCCCAGAGCAGTTGAAAGAGGCCATCCTTGATGCACACGTAAACATTCCGTATTCAGAGGACCTCTCTTCACTGAAGAGAGAGGTGAAGATCAACAGATATAAATCAAACAACTCAATGGCAATACTTCCTATGGAAGGCTGTGATAGCAATCTTGATGGTTCACCATCTGAACTTGTTGAAAGAAGATACAGAAGATTTGCTGAAGGTGGAGCTGGTTTCATCTGGGGGGAAGCTAATGCTGTCACTTTTGAAGGAAAGGCAAACGAGAGACAGATGATGATATCTGATGAGAACTTGAAGAGCTTCAGAACTCTTGTATCTGATACAAAAAGATATGGAATGAAGAAGAATGGATACTCTCCTTTGATCATAACTCAGCTGACTCACTCTGGAAGATATTCAAGACCAGTGGGGCATAGTGCTGCACCTCTGGTTCCTCAAAGAGACCCAATTTTAGATCCAATAACAGGTGTGATTGATGATAGCTGTGTTGTAAGTGATGAATATCTTGATTCACTTGTTGAAAAATATGTTCACTCTGCAGTACTTGCAAAAGAAGCTGGCTATGATGGAGTTGATGTAAAAGCATGTCATAGATACCTTTTATCTGAACTTCTTGCATCCCACACAAGAAGTGGGAGATATGGCGGGAGTTTTGAAAACAGAACCCGTCTGTACTTCAACATAATAGAGGCAATCAGAAAGGAATGTGGTGATGATTTTATAATAGCATCACGATTCAATGTTTTTGATGCTCATCCATATCCCTATGGCTTTGGCAGCTCTCATGAAAATATGTGGGAATTTGATGAAGAGGAGCCAATTGAGCTTGTCAAAGGATTGGTCTCACGAGGATGTGATATTTTATCAAACAGTGCAGGAAATCCTTATTACATCTATCCTCAGGTCACACGCCCCTTTGATACATCGTCTTTGGGTATCCCTGAACCAGAAGAGGATCAGCTTGTCTCAATCGATAGATTGTTCAAGTTCACCGAGTTAATTCAAAAAGCAGCAAAAGATGTTCCTGTTATAGGAAATGGTTATACTTATTTGAGACAGTATCTTGCAAATGTAGGAGCTGCCAATCTCAATGAAAACAGATGCAAGATGATTGGTCTTGGAAGATGTGCCTTTGCTTATCCTGACGCTCCATCAGATATCTTCAACAATGGATTCATGGAGCCCAAGAAATGCTGCATATCATGCAGCAAGTGCACCCAGATCATGAGAGATCATGGAATGACAGGTTGTGTTGTACGTGATAATGAGATCTATGGTCCACTTGCAAAGCAGTACACCAAAGAGAGAATTGAGAGAGAGGGAAAGTAAGATGGAGAGAAAAGGTTGTGCTATAATCACGGGAAGCAGTCGTGGTATTGGATTGGCAATTGCAAAACAGTTGGCTTTGGATGGTTATCCTGTTGTTATAACAGCACGTGGTACTGAGATATCAAATGAGAGATCTCTGCAGTATTTCAAAGACAACAATTTTGAGTATCTCTACGTTCAATGTGATGTTTCAAAGGCACAGGACAGAGTTAGACTTGTTGAGCTTTCAGAGAAAGTCTTCAATAAGATCAGCATCCTTGTCAACAATGCAGGCATAGCTCCAAAAGAGAGAGTTGATCTTTTGGACATGAGTGAGAGCTCTTTCAATGAGGTGATGGATGTAAATTTAAAAGCTCCAATGTTTCTATCTCAACTTGTTGCAAAATCAATGATCAAGAACAAGACAGAAGGTGAAAAAGCAACAATAGTAAATATCACATCATGCTCTTCAGACAGACTGTCGTTGAACAGAGGTGAGTACTGCATGTCAAAAGCAGGAGAGACAATGATGAGCAAACTTTTTGCATTGAGACTTGCAGAAGAGAACATTCTTGTTCACGAGGTGAGACCTGGTGTGATAAAGACTGATATGACATGCTCTGTGAAAAAGAAATATGATGATATGATTGATGAGGGTGTCTTTCCTATTGAAAGATGGGGGGAAGTTGAAGATGTTGCAAATGCAGTGTCTCTTCTAGTTGATGAGAGGATGAGTTTTTCAACTGGCAATTACATAGATGTTGACGGTGGGCTTCACCTCTCAAGGTTGTGATTGATGAAAAGACTTGAATATAAAACAATAGTTGTTGGATCTGGCTGTGCAGGACTCAATGCCCTTGATACACTCTCTCAATTGGGAGAGAGTGATGTGGCTCTTGTTACCGAGGGACTCTATAAAGGAACAAGCAGAAATACAGGCTCTGATAAGCAGACCTATTACAAGCTCTCTATTTCAGGAAGAAACAGAGACAGTGTTGAGGATATGGCAAGAACTCTATCAGCTGGTGGAGAGGTTGATGATGAGGTATCCTACTGTGAGGCTGCAAACAGTGTGAGATCTTTTTTGAAACTTGCAGAGCTAGGTGTTGAATTTCCTAAGAACAGGTATGGTGAGTTTGTGGGCTATCAAACAGACCATGATGAGGGCTGCCGTGCAACAAGTGCCGGTCCTCTTACAAGCCGGCAGATGTGGGAGAGACTTCTTGAGAGCATTGAGAGAAAGAACCTGCGCATTCTTGATGGTCTAACAGCTGTAAAGATTGTGAAAGATTCCAACAGAGTGAGTGGTGTTGTATGCATAAAGAACAATGAGCCGGTGTTCATAAAGGCAAAATATGTGATTCTTGCAACCGGTGGTCCTTCAGCAATATATAAGAACAGTGTCTATCCAGAAAGTCAGAGAGGAATGAGTTCTTTGGCAATAAATGCCGGAGCCAGAGCTGTAAATCTACAGCATTTTCAGTATGGGATTGCATCTACTCAGTTCAGATGGAACCTATCTGGAACCTATCAGCAGGTCATACCTCGTTATGTTTCAATAGACAGGGAGGGCTTTGAAAGGGAGTTTCTGCTCGACAGTGGCCTCTCTAAGTCTGATATATACAGCAGAGTGTTCTTGAAGGGATATCAGTGGCCGTTTGATAGCAGAAAAATTGATGGATCTTCTTATATAGACATCCTCATTCATGAGGAGCTGAGTAAGAATCGAAAGGTATTTATTGATTATAGATCAGATCCAGAGGGGTTCAACTTTGACATTCTGAGTGATGAAGCTCATGCCTATCTGAAGAATTCAAACGCTCTGCTGAAAACACCTTATCAAAGACTGAAAAAGATGAATCCACTTGCAATAAAATTG